>JAFCZY010000056.1 GCA_019314105.1 Deltaproteobacteria bacterium | reverse complement strand
CAGATAAGGGTATCCCGTGGTCATCTCCGGTCTATTTTGTGTTTCATGACAATGCTTTCTATTTTTTTTCTAATGAAAATTCCAGGCATATCGAATATGCAGAAGACCAAAAAATCATTGCTGCTTCTATTTTTCAGGACTCAGACCGGATGGACCAAATTTTTGGATTCCAGATGTCAGGGGGGGTTGAAAAAATATCAAAAAAAAATTATATCTCACGATTGTTAAAAAATATGTCACCAAATTCAATTTTTTAAAGCAGCTATTCGGTCCCCAGATAATTGGAAACAAACACTTTTTTTTAGAAAAATTCAAATCACATCTCTATTGCTTTCATCCGGATAAAATTTTTCTGTCAGACAATTCCCAAACTAAAGATAAAATAACCGATAAAAGATTAAAAATAGATTTGGAAAAAATAGTCTGATCATTTTGTAAAAGTCGCAAGTTCTATTGCTTAATGAGCAAGCAGCATCTTTTTAACCTTGACTTTTATTCCGGTAAAAAATAACTATTCTAAAATTAATTTATACTTTTTATTTCAAGGTCATGGTGGTGAATATTATCCCGGCCAAAAGCCGGTTCAAATAATATAGGAACGGTGAAAAATAAAATTTTAATCGTATAATGAGAGGATGTATGCGCGTTTTTCAAATTCTGTTGATTCTGGCCATCATTAATGGTTCAATGGTTTATGCTCGGGAACAGCCCCCTGCCAGGGTGATCATTTCAAAAATTGTTTTTCAAAAGGTGGCACAAAACCGATCTTTTATCGGTACGCTTTATTATGAACGGATCAGCCATATCTCTTCTGAAATCTCCGGGCTGGTAACCCGAATCAATGTCAGAGCCGGAGACAGGATTCAAAAAGGAATGCCGATAGTGCATCTAAATACTGAAATACTTGAAAAAGAAATTATATTTCACCAGAATCAAATTAAACAGACCGAGCTTCATATAACCCATTCAAAAAAGAATTATGAACGAATGAATTCTTTGTATAAAAAAAGTGGGATCAGTGAAAAAGATTATGATGATGCCCGATTTGTTTATCAAGAGGCGCTTTTAAAAAAAATGTCTGCCAAAACAATCCTGGAAAAATTGCTGATCCAAAAAAGAAAAAGTGTGATTAATGCGCCTTTTGATGGCATTATTCTTGAAAAAAATGTGGATTCAGGAGACTGGGTTCAGCAGGGGAAACCGCTGGCCAGTATCGGGTCCATCAATGATCTTTTTATAAAAGTACCTGTGGCGGAAACTTTGTTGAAGTTTATTTCCATTGGCCAAAGCGTTCCGGTAACCATCAATGCCTATAATAAAGAAATGACCGGAACCATTGATAATTTATCTCCTATAGCGGATGCAAAAACTAAAAATGTTTTCATAAAAATACGGATTCCCATGTTAACCAAGGTGGCGCAAAATATGTCGGCCACTGTGTTTATTTCGACTGGCAGCAAGCAAAAACTGGCCATGATTCCAAGGGATGCCTTGATCAAATTTCAGGGGAATGATTTTGTTTATACGATCAAAGAGGGAAAAGCGGTTCAACTGCCCGTCAATATTGTCACCTATCAGGGGAACAGGATCGGTGCTGACAATGAGCATTTTACAGAGGGCATGCCGATAATAATTGAAGGAAACGAACGCTTGCGACCGGGTCAGTCCGTTACCATTGTTGGAGAAAAATAGATGGATATTATCCGTTTTTTTATCCATAAACCGGTAACTGTGACAGTGGGTGTTATCCTGACGGTCATGTTCGGTCTTATTGGATTTCAAAAACTTCCGGTTCAGCTGACACCTGATGTTGAAACCCCATTGATTACCGTAAACACGGCCTGGTATGGTGCCACGCCCTATGAAATTGAAAAAGAGATCATTGAAAAGCAGGAAAAAGTTTTAAAAGGCCTGCAGGGTCTAACAAAAATGGAGAGTTCCAGTTACAATGGCCTGGGTACTGTCACCCTGTCCTTTAAAATAGGAATCAACCTTGATGATGCTCTGCTCCGTGTGTCCAATAAAATGTCCGAGGTGGGCAATTATCCGGAAAACGTAACCCTGCCGATCATAGAGTCTTCCGGGGCCAATAGTTCCCCGATCATCTGGATGATCTTAAAGACAGCACCCGGCAATACTGAACATATCAATCAATTTAAGACTTTTTTTGAGGATAATGTCCGGCAGCATCTGGAGCGGGTTAAGGGCGTTGGCTCCCTTCTGGTCTTTGGCGGCACGGATACTACCCTGGACGTGATCATTGACGCCCAGAAAATGGCCCGTTATAATGTGTCCATCAACCAGATCATCGCCTCCATCCGCAGGTCAAACCAGAATATTTCCGCCGGCATTCTCGGCATGGCCAAAAAAAATTATCGCATCCGGACTATCAACCAGTTTCAAACACCTGAAGATGCCCTTAATGTGGTTATCTTTGATGATGGAATAAAACGAGTCTACCTTCGGGATGTAGCCCGGGTTAAAAAAGGGTATAAAAAAGAAAGCGCTTCTGTATTACACAACGGTGAACAGGTGATTGTGGTTGCCGTAAGAAAGGAAAAAGGAGCCAATGTTCTGGACATGACGGATGCTGTGGAAGAAAGGGTCCATCACCTGAATAAAACTATCCTTGCCGATAATAAGTTAAGCTTGGAAATGGTATATGATCAACGGCCCTACATCAACACGGCAACCAACCTGGTTAAACGCAATATCCTTATTGGCAGCCTTTTGGCCATCGGTGTTCTTCTGCTATTTTTAAGAAGCCTAAGGACCACCCTGATTACCAGCATTGCCATTCCCATTTCAGCCATTGGCTGTTTTATTTTTCTCTGGTTACTGGGGAGAAACCTGAATGTTGTGAGTATGGCAGGAATTTCATTTGCCGTGGGCATGCTGGTGGACAACTCCATTGTGGTACTTGAAAATATTGACCGCCACCGCAAAACCGGCAAAAGCGCTTTTGATGCCGCCTATGAAGGGACAAAAGAAGTATGGGGTGCAATCCTGGCTTCCACCGCAACCACAGTGGCTGTTTTTTTACCGGTGATCTTTATCCAGGAAGAAGCCGGGCAATTATTCCGGGACATCGCCATTGCCATAACCTCTTCTATTTTCTTAAGCCTCATTGTTTCTATTTCAGTGATTCCCACCCTGTTTCATCTATTTTACAGAAAAAATAATAATATCAAGACCAACAGGTTACAAAAAAGTATTATCGGACCCTTTCTGGCCGGCATTATATTAAACTTCGGAAAATTGTGCATGAAAAACACCGTTACCCGGCTATCAACTATTATTCTGTTTACCAGTCTCTCCATTGGGTTAACTTTCTGGCTGCTGCCAAGTGCTGAATATCTGCCCCAAGGCAACAGAAACCTTATTTTAAATATTCTTATCCCGCCGCCTGGTTATTCTGTAGCCAAACTCAAAAGTATGGGCAAGGATATATACAAAGCGACCGAACCTTATTTCAAGGAAGATGGCAAGGATGGTTTTCCCCAGATTCAGGGAATGTTTTTTGTGGGTGCTGACCGCATCACGCTTTTTGGGGGAACCAGCATTCATGAAACGCGTGCCCGTGAGCTGATCCCTCTTTTTAGACGGGTAATGGGTACCATTCCCGGAGTTTTTGGTGTCAGCATTCAGGCAGGAATTTTTGAATCTGGTATTGGAAAAGGCAGAACCGTGGATGTCAATATTTCAGGAGAAAATATTCAGGATATTATTCAGGCCGCATATGCCCTGTTCGGAACTATCACCAAAAAAATGGAGCACACCCAGGTTCGCCCGGTGCCATCTCTGGAAGCCAGTTATCCTGAAGTAAAAATAATGCCGAATAAGGAAAGGTTGGCTGCCAATGGCCTTACAGTAGAAGAACTGGGGGTCTATGTCGATATTCTGATGGATGGCCGGAAAATTGAGGAGTACCGTCCTGAGGGAATCAAACAGATCGATCTGGTACTCAAAGGTCGGGATTCTTTTGGTCGTTCACCGGAAGATATTTTGAACTCCACCATTGTCAACAACTTTGGAGACCTGATCCGGATCAGGGATGTGGCAGAGGTCTCATACGGCGAGGGTATGCCCCAGATAAATCACCTGGAGCGGAACCGCACCATTACCCTTCAGGTTACCCCGCCTGCCGATCTGGCCCTGCAAAGCGCCATGGAGCTAATTGAAAATGATATTATCCCCTCTTTGGAAAAGACTGGAAAACTGGAAAACGTCAGGGTGGGCGTCGGCGGTAACGCAGATAAACTCGTGGAAACCCGGCAGGCCCTTCAGTGGAATTCTCTTCTGGCTTTGGTCATCACTTATCTGTTGATGGCAGCCTTGTTTGAAAATTTTTTATATCCCTTTATCATCCTTTTCACCATCCCCCTGGCTGCAGCTGGCGGTTTCATGGGTCTTTGGGCCGCCAACACCTTTATTGCTCCTCAGAGTTTTGATGTCCTGAGCATGCTGGGATTTATCATTTTAATCGGTACCGTAGTAAATAATGCCATTCTTATTGTTCATCAATCATTAAATAATGTCCGCTATCATGGTCTTGTAGGAAAAGAAGCTGTGGCAGATGCCGTTAAACTCAGAATCAGACCTATTTTCATGAGCGCCACAACCAGCCTTCTGGCCATGTTGCCCATGGTATTGTCAACGGGTTCAGGCAGCGAACTATATCGCGGACTGGGATCGATTCTGCTTGGCGGTATCGCCATGTCAACGGTCTTTACCCTCTTTGTGATCCCTTCCCTGCTTGTTTTTGTTCTTGATTTCGAAACAGATAAAATCAAGAACCCGGAGCAACTCTCTTGACCTTAAAGGGAAAATTACTTATTCTAAAAAATAAGATAATCCTTCTATTTAAAGAGAAACGTTAAATGATACAAAAAAAATATTTAATATTTATTCTAATTTCTATTGGGATCATTTTTGGAGTTCTTTTTTTGGGGAACCTGACTTTTGCTTCTCAAAACAAGCAAAAAGTCTATATCATCCCTGTTTCAGGAACAGTGGAACCGGGTATGGCAGCCTATGTCAAAAGAGCTTTAGAAGAAATCAAAGATGAAACAGATGCTGTTTTTATATTTAAAATGGATACCTTCGGCGGCAGGGTGGATGCAGCCCTTGATATCGTGGACACAATTTCCAATGTCCCAAAAGGAAAAACCATTGCATTTGTTGAAAAAAGAGCCATTTCCGCAGGTGCCCTGATTGCCCTTTCCTCGAATCTCTTGTTTATGAAAGAAAATACCATTATCGGGGATTGCGCACCCATCATCAACTCTAAGGAAGGCATGAAAATGGCTGGCGAAAAAATCCAGACGGTTCTTAGGGCAAAATTTCGGGCGCTGGCAAAGAAAAATAATTACCCGATCGTGCTGGCAGAATCCATGGTCACCATTGATATGGAAGTTTATGAGGTGGTTATGGACGGTGAAAAAAGTTTTATGAAAAAAAAAGCCTATGATGATCTCACAGAAGATGAAAAAAAACTGATCAGTTCTAAAAAGACGATTGTGGCCAAGGGAGAGCTTTTGACCATGCATGATGCAGAAGCCGTTGATTTCGGGTTCTCCCAGAAAACTGTAAAAAATATCGAAGAAGCATTGTCATTACTGGGGTATAAATCAATTGATATTATTACTATTGAAGAATCCTGGTCTGAAAACATTGTAAGATTTTTACATCCCTTTTTACCCATATTGATGCTCATTGGAATTGGTGCCATATATACGGAAATAAAGGCCCCCGGGTTTGGTATACCCGGAATTGTCGGCGTGATATGTCTTGGCCTGGTATTCTTTAGTCAATACCTGGTAGGCCTTGCTGATTATACGGAATTATTGCTCCTGCTCATCGGTGTTCTACTTCTGGGAATAGAGGTGTTTGTCCTTCCCGGATTTGGTGTTGCAGGTCTTTCAGGGCTCTTAATTATTGCAGCGGGCCTTGTTCTTTCTTTTCAGGGGTTTGTGATGCCGGATCCCTCATTACCCTGGGAAGGCGCCTTGCTGATGAAAAATCTTGCCCAGGTGCTGGGATCTTTTATGTTTGCCTTTTTGATCTCCTTGTTTATGATCCGGTTTGTTCTACCACAGGTGTCAAAAGTTATAAAAGGGCCTTATCTTGGCACTACTCTTTCGCATTCCCATGTGGATGCCACAAAAGATTTATCGGTGGAACCGGGAGATATGGGGGTTGCCCATACATTTCTTCGGCCGTCGGGAAAAATAATGATACACAATAAAAAAATTGATGCCATCACCCGGGGTGAATTTATTGACCGGGGAGCACGGGTTATGATTGACAAGATAGAACAAAACCGTGTAATTGTTAAACTCAAAATATCCTGAAATATAAAGGCTTGGAATGCAACCCTATATTTTACCCGTTTTTCTTCAAGTACTCGGAATTCTGGTCATCATCGTTGAAATTTTTATTCCATCACTGGGACTGTTAACCGCTATCGCCCTCAGCATATTTTTTTATTCTTTATATATAGTGTTTACAACCATATCTACAACAGCCGGAATGGTCATTGCAGGTCTGGATATTGTCCTGGTTCCGGTCTTGCTTATTGTAGGTATGAAACTGCTGGCAACCTCTTCTTTATCGTTGAAGCGGGAATTATCAAAACAAAATGGAGTGGTTTCTCAAAAAGAGGACCCGAAAGCCTATATAAATATGAAAGGAAGATCCGTTACCGATCTTCGTCCGGCAGGAATGGCCGAGATTAATTCACAGCGTGTGGATGTGGTGACGGATGGAGAATATATTGATGCGGATACGCCTATTATTGTCACAGATGTTTCAGGCAACCGGATCATTGTTGAACAAGCTTAAATAAAAGGAGAAATTTTCAATGGATTTTATGTATATTTTGTTCGTTATAGCAGGCATTATAGCGTTAGTGCTGTTTTATTTTATTTTTTCATATTTAACCCTGTGGCTCCAGGCATTGGTGTCCGGTGCAAAGGTTGGACTCATCAATATTATTTTCATGAGATTCAGGAAAGTGCCGCCAAAACTGATTGTTGAATCCAAAATCATGGCGGTTAAAGCCGGCATTGAACTTACCTCAGATGACCTTGAGTCCCACTTTCTTGCAGGTGGTAATGTCAGCCGTGTTGTTCAGGCACTCATTGCAGCTGACAAGGCCAATATTGATCTTGGCTTTAACCGTGCCGTGGCCATTGATCTTGCCGGCCGGGATGTATTGGAGGCGGTTCAGATGTCCGTCAACCCGAAAGTCATTGAAACACCCCTGGTGGCAGCCATGGCAAAGGATGGTATTCAGCTGAAAGCCATCTCGCGGGTCACGGTTCGGGCCAATATTGACCGCCTTGTTGGAGGTGCAGGAGAAGAAACCATCCTTGCAAGGGTGGGGGAAGGGATTGTCACCACCATCGGGTCTGCGATCACCCATAAGGAAGTTCTTGAAAATCCGGATTCGATATCAAAAACGGTGCTGAAAAAAGGATTGGATGCCGGTACGGCCTATGAAATCTTATCCATTGATATTGTCGATGTGGATGTGGGTAAAAATATCGGGGCAGAACTTGAAACCGACCGGGCCGAGGCAGACAAGAAAATTGCCCAGGCAAAAGCCGAAGAAAAACGTGCCATGGCCTTTGCCCAGGAACAGGAGATGAAAGCCCGTGTCCAGGAAATGCGTGCCAAGGTAGTAGAAGCAGAGGCCCAGGTGCCCTTGGCCATGGCAGAGGCTTTCAGAAGTGGTAATATGGGTATCATGGATTATTACAGGATGCAGAATATTTCCGCTGATACTAAAATGAGAGACCAGATTGCCACCCCGGAGCCAGACTCAGATCCTAAACTATAACTGTACAAGCCGGTCCCTTCACCTTTTCAAAGGCAGGGACCGGTGAGCAACAAAGGATTGATCCATGGATTTTGATTCAATCATAATGTTTCTTTTTATTATGGCTTTTTTTGTTTTGCCTTCAATTTTAAAGCAGATTCAGGCCAGAAAGAAAAAAACCGCAAAACCAAAAAAAACCAAGAAGATGCCATCCATATTTGGCCGGATCGGTGAACGGATCCAGCAATTTGTTCAGGAACTTGAAAATCAGGCTAAACAGCAGAAAAAGGAAGTCCGTGAGCAGGAGATTATTTGGGAAACGCTTGCAGAAGATGAAGATTCATCCCCTGTCTTTGAAAGTGTTGAGGATGCTGCTGATTTCAGTGAGCCTGAACCTGAAAGAATAAAACGACCGGTAAAAAAGAAAATTCATTCCCGAAGACCTGAACAGGAACCCTGCTTTAATAAGCCTTTGTATCCTTTGCGGGGAAAGTATTGTTTTAAGTCCAATCCATTGCAAAATGCCATTATCTGGTCTGAAATTCTGTCCAAGCCATTAGCATTGCGAGAAAAATAAAAAATTTTTCATGAACCGCGCTGATAGTCAGTATGATTCGTTTTATGAAGTGACACCGCTTAAAATACCGGATTGCGTCGGCCCC
>JAFCZY010000369.1 GCA_019314105.1 Deltaproteobacteria bacterium | reverse complement strand
TGATTTAAGGGGCAGAACAAGCACGGGTTTTTTTTCTTTTACCAGGGTGACTTGAAGTTCCAGACCGCCGGGAGTCAGCCAGGCAGTCAGAATCAGTGATACAACCAGGCCAAGTACACAAAACAGGATAATGGAACTTGACCGGGTCATTTTTGCCTCCTTAAGGAATCAGCCGTGCAGGCACATCAATGCCTTTTTCTTTTAAATATTTGATAGTTCCCGGATGAAGAGGAATTGAGGAGTATTTTACGGTGTTTTCAGGAGTCGTATAAGCGGCTGATGGATGAATTTTCATAAGATAGGCATTGTTTTCAAACAATGCTTTTACAAGCTTGTAAACAAGATCCGTGTCAAGGGATTTCTGGCAGATCATCACATTCCAGACACCGATGGTCGGGACAGCCTTGTCAACTCCCCGGTAGATTCCTCCGGCAAGTTCCACGCCGGCATAGGTGGTTTTGGAAGCCAGTACTTTTTTTGTCTGCTCGGGCGTAAAGGGCAAAATATTGATATCATGGGTGGTGGATAAATCAAGGATAGAGCTTGTGCCCGGTCCCACAGACCATACACCGACCTTGATCGTGCCGTCCCTTAAGGCATTTGCACTCTCGGTAAAGGACAGTCGGCTGTCCTTGAAGGATGTAAGCGGGATATCAAGGGCCTTTAACACAGCTTCTGCCATGAAGTTTGTACCGCTGCCGGGGCTCCCGGTGCTGATATTTTTTCCCTTGACCTGTTCAATGTTGGTAATGCCACTTTTTTTAAGGGCGACCACCTGAAGCAAATTGGGATACATGATGGCCATGGAGAGAATATTATGTTTTTTGCCTTTGAATTTAGAAAGGCCGTTATAACCGGCAACAGCAACATCTCCCATTACTTCGCCAATGACGGTTTCGCCTTTGTGGGCCAGTTTGACGTTTTCAACACTGGCACCGGTGACTTCTGCAACTGCTTTGACGCCTTTGACGTTTTTAGACCATATTTCGGCCACACCACCGCCATAAGGATAGTAAATGCCGCCGGTTCCGCCGGTTCCGATGCTGATAAAAGTTGTTTTGGCAAAAACAGTCCCTGTGAAGATCAGGGCTAAAAATAGAATGGACAGAATGATATATGTTCGTTTCATTGGGTTAATCTCCTTTTTTTAATGTAAATTATTTGCTCATTGTTTTAATGAAAAGATCAATTTTTCCAGGTGCACCATTCATACCCTTGACCGGATAGGTAAATTCAGCAGTTTCTCCTGGTTTTATCAGGCCTTTTTTGATTTTTCTGGGAAGAAGTCCTCCTACAGCCTTGCCATTTGCAAGAAAGATATTGACCTTGAACCGCTGATCTTCACTACTGATATTTTTAACCGCTACATTAAAATGAAGTGTATTTGCACCCTCCCATTTTCTAATAACACATGAAAAATTTTCCAAAGATGCTTCCGCCGCAATTGTTTTGTTTACATCGGAATCTTTGGCACAGGAAAAGACTTCTCCCGGTTTTGGCTTTGCGGTCATGCATCCAGTCAGAGCAAGCACCCCTGCTGCTAAAATAAGTAAAATCCAGGAAAATTTGATTTTAGATTGATTCATAAGAGTCCCCCTTTTTTAAAATTAATAAATTTTAACGGACTTGATGTTACATTAAATGTAATACCAAGCATAGCGTTAAAGAGAAAGGCTTTTTAAATTTGTTTTTTTGATTATTCAGGTAGGATTTGAATCCCTTTATTTGATATAAATTAAAACAGAGGGATTCAATACATGAGGTTTGGTAAAAATAATATGATTATCGGGAAAATCATCAAGATGATAACACCCAAAATAACTGCGATAAGAAAGGGGAAAATGCCTTTGAATATTTTTTCCAATGGAATTTCTTGTTCCAGCACATTTTTTGCCACTCCATAGACAACATATACGTTAATGCCAACCGGGGGTGTGATGACCCCCATTTCTGTCACCATAACAATAATGATGCCAAACCAGATAGGGTCATATCCAAGCTCCATGATAACAGGAAAGAAAATAGGAACGGTCAGGGTGACAAAAGCCAGGGCATCCATAAAACATCCGCCGATGAAATAAATTCCAATGACCACTGCCATAACCAGAAAAGGTGACAGTTGAAGTTCACTGACCCAACCGGCAATTTCAAAGGGGATTCTTGTAACAGCTAGAAATTTTCCAAAAATAACTGCCCCCGCGATGAGCACCATAACCATGCACGAGGTTCTTAATGTCTCCATCAGGGATTTAACAAAACCTGCCCAGGTGATCTGTCTTCTTAGTATTGCAATGATAAGAAGGCCGAAAGCACCGATAGCAGCAGCCTCTGTCGGTGTAAAAAGACCGATAAAAATACCGCCGATAACCAGTATAAATATAGCCAGGGTTTCACGGCCTTGAATTTTTCAGTCCAGGTGAATTTTTCACCACAAGGCCCCTGTTCCGGATTGATTGTACAACTGATATATATGGTGATAATAAATAATATCGTCACAAGGATGGCAGGAAAAATTCCGGCAACAAATAAAGCACCAATAGATTGCTCCGTCAGGATACCGTAAATGATCAGGACAACACTGGGTGGCATAATCATACCAAGACCACCACCTGAAGCCACTGATCCAGTGGCCAGCTCATCGGCATAATTATAGCGTTTCATTTCAGGAAGACCAACCGTTGCCATGGTTGCTGCTGTGGCCGGACTGGAACCGCAGACCGCCCCAAAGGCGGTACAGGCAGAAACAGTAGCCATGGCAAGGCCACCCCGGGTACTACCCAAGAATTTATAACCGGCATCGTAAAGACGCTTGCTGATTCCGGAATTAAACCCAATCTGTCCCATGAGGATGAATAAGGGAATTGTTGTTAAATCATAAGATCCAAAGACTTCATACACATTTCTGGATAAA
>JAFCZY010000368.1 GCA_019314105.1 Deltaproteobacteria bacterium | reverse complement strand
TTATCCAGATTTTCGGTCGGGCTTCCAGAAATGTATTTGGCCGGGTGATCATGTATGCGGAAAAAGAGACTGCCTCCATGAAAAAAGCCATGTCAGAGACGAAAAGGCGTCAAAAAATTCAGAAAGCATACAATGAGAAACATCACATTGTGCCCACCACCATCCAAAAAAATATTAATTTGTTGAATTATCCAACCCAGGCGGGCCAGAGTGTTGCACAAGGGTCTGTGGATGAAGATATTCAAGCATAGCACAAGGGTCTGTGGATGAAGATATTCAAGCATATGAAGATCAGGAGTTGAATCTGGAAGATATTGTCAAAGATCTGGAATATAAAATGAAAAAAGCGGCTGAAAATCTTGAATTTGAAACAGCGGCAGACTACAGGGATAAAATTAAAGAATTAATGGATATTAAACGGTTTTAAAGGTCATGATCTCACCAATACTGGAAAAATATCGACAAATCCCTCACCAACCAGGTGTTTACCTGATGAAGGATGCCAAAGGGAAAACCATTTATGTGGGCAAGGCAAAAGATCTGAAAAAAAGGCTATCGTCTTATTTTGTAAAAAAAAGCAATCATGATGCAAAAACAGCCGTTCTTCTTGAAATGATTAAGGATTTTGAAATTATTATTACGTCTTCAGGCCATGAGGCCTTTATCCTTGAATCAAACCTGATCAAAGAATACAGGCCCAGGTATAATGTGATTCTCAAAGACGGGAAAAATTATCCCCTGCTGCGAATTGATATGAATGAAACCTATCCTGCCATTCAAAGGGTCAGAAAAATAAAAAATGACAAGGCCCATTATTTTGGCCCCTATTCATCCAGTCACAGCGTTAATAAAACCTTAAAGCAGATTCAAAAAATATTTAAGCTGCGGAAATGCAAAAATATTCAGTTTAGAAATCGATCCAGGCCCTGCCTCAATTTTCAGATTAAGGCGTGTCTTGGGCTTTGCTGCAATGATGTCTCTCCGGTGGAATATAAAAAACAGGTTCAGAATGCGATTCTTTTTTTAAAGGGAAGATCAAAACAGGTCGTAAAAAAACTTAACGCCCGGATGATGGCGCATTCTTCATCCCGGGAATATGAGAAAGCAGCCCAGGAAAGGGATACCATATTTGCTATTGAAAATATCATGGAAAAACAGGTAGTGGTCAGTCCGGACATGAAAGACAGGGATGTCATTGCCCTTTCAGCAAAAAAGGGCAGGGGTGTGATAAGTGTCATGGCGGTTCGAGCCGGGTATCTGATTGACACGACACATTATCCCCTTGATCTGGGATTTAAGGAACCGGATGAAGCGTTGTCTGCATTTATAGAACAATATTATAAGAACACGGAATTTTTGCCGTCTATTATTCTGTTAAATCAGGAAATTGAAAACACGGAATTTTTGGAACACCTTTTTACTGCAAAAAAGCAAAAAAAGGTGAGCATCCATGTTCCGGTCCGTGGTGAAAAAAGACGGCTGGTTGAAATGGCCCGCATAAATGCGTCAAGAGAGCTTGAAAAAAGATTGCTTAAGGAAGAAGAGGAACGGGCATCTATCCTGATGCTCAAGGAATTGTTGGGGATGGACAGGCTGCCGACCCGGATCGAATGCTTTGATAATTCAAATCTTTCAGGACAGGACCCTGTTTCTTCCATGGTGGTGTTCAAAGATGGAAGACCTGATAAAAGCGGTTATCGCAAGTTTATCATCCGGGATCTCGATTTCCAGGATGATTATGCATACATGTATCAGGTGCTTGAACGCCGTTTTTCAAAAGATCCTTCAGAAATGCCATACCCGGATCTTCTGGTGGTTGACGGGGGAAAAGGTCAGCTTGGAATGGCTGTGGCCGTCATAAAAGAGTTGCATATTGAAAACAGATTTATGGCGGCAGGTCTTGCAAAAAAGAATAAGAAAAAAGGTGAAAAATTTGATAAAATTTATATTCCAGGCAGATCCAATCCATTAAATACCAGTCAGGCCAAAAAAGCCTTATACCTGTTGCAGCAGGTCAGAGATGAAGCCCACCGGGTTGCGATTACGTTTCAACGAAATCGTCGTAAGAAACGAGCGGGACTTTGAATTTTTTAACTTTACACTTTGATCGGTAAAGGGTAGTACAGGATGCAAAGGAAAAAATCATTTTCAGGAGAAAAAAATGACAGACCCAATTGATGATATGGCGGATGATAATGCCAATGCGGATAAAGGCGAGAATATGGAAGAAATGAGCTTTGCCGAGCTTTTTGAATCATATGATACGAAAATAAGCCATGAACTGAACCAGGGGGATAAAGTCGAGGGCCAGATTATTTCCATTGGCAGTAACAGTGTATATGTTGATACGGGAACCAAAAGTGACGGAGTTGTCGGAAAAGCAGAATTGTTGGATGAAAATGGTGAATTGCCGTATAAGGTCGGCGATAAAATTACACTTTATGTGGTGTCATTAAGCGAGAGTGAAGTTATATTATCTAAGGCATTATCCGGTGCGGGAAAAGCAATCCTGCTCGAAGAAGCATCCCAAAGCGGGACCCCGGTTGAAGGCAAGGTTACGGGTGTGATTAAAGGCGGTTTTTCTGTGGACATCATGGGGAAGAGAGCCTTTTGCCCTGTCAGCCAGATGGATGTTAAATATGTGGAAAATCAGGATGATTATGTCGGTCAGACCCATCGCTTTTTAATTACCCGATTTGAAGAAAGCGGAAGAAATATTGTTGTATCAAGGCGGGATTTGTTGAATGAAGAGATAAAAGAAAAATTAAATGCATT
>JAFCZY010000055.1 GCA_019314105.1 Deltaproteobacteria bacterium | reverse complement strand
TGCCATATAGCTTAAACCGATAAGAGTTCTTGAGCCTGTCCATATTTCGTTTGAAATTAAAAACACCTTATTATTATGCACTGCCTCAATGTTGTCCCAGAGTATTCTTGATTGTATTTTTTTTGAGAGCTGTTTTAAGGAGCTTAAATCATCTGCCGAAGTGCGGCTGTTCTTTCCAACCGCTTTAATAATAATATCCGGATTGTTTGATAAAACCCATTCTGACGTTATTTTAGGATATGGCACTAAAATATTTGAAGCTATATTGTTCCCACCTGCAAGCAGACACATTTCATTGCCCCCGGAATTTTTCCCAGCAGTATTATAATTCAGATAGCCTTCTATATAAACGCTTGGGCGCGATTCAACAGTTTTTAATTTTTCTTGTATAAAATTTAAATTTTCCCTGTACCATACGATAAGCTTCTCCGCATCTTGCTCTCTTTCTAAAATATGCCCGAGTGTTTTTATCTCTTTTTCAATGGTGTTCAGTTTATAAAAATTGAGCCGTATGATTTTAATGCCGAAAGGGTTTAATTTTTTTTCTAGAGTTCGGCCTGGATAATCTGTATAACAGATAACAATATCGGGTTTTAATTTTGCAATCAGTTCATAATTAACCTCTCTCCAACTGCCGACTTTTGTTCTGTTTTTTAAATCTTGCCAGAATAGAGGCTTTTTTGAAACCTCAAAATAAACGCCTATGACAGACTCTTCTGCTTTAATGGCGCGAACAATTTCCAGAGCATCGGATGTTAAAACCACTATTTTTTTAACAGGTGAGTTGAGAGTGATAAATTTGCCAGTAGAATCTTGAATAATTTCACCAAACAGCTCACCTGTAAAAAATAGAGATAAAAAAATGAATATGAAGATAGTATTTTTTTTCATATAATGCTTAAGGCTCATTTAAAAGACAAAACTAATGCCTGCCTCTATATATCTGCCATCTAATGGGTAATAATTATGAGCAGGAGAACCATCTGACAATCTCTTTCCTTGCTCGTTAAACATATTTTCTTCTTTTCTGTCTAAAAGGTTAAAGGCAGACACCCATATTCTATAATTTTCCCGCTTGTATGAAAGCCTTAAATCAAGCGTTGTATAGGCATCTGTTTGATAACGATTCAGAACATCAATTTCCTGCTTGTCATAGTAATTTGCATCAGCACTGAGTTTGAAAAATTCTAAAAAATAGAAATCCAAACCAAGCGTAGAAGTGAATTTGGGGACATGCGGGACTGTTTTTCCTGAGATATCAAAATTTTCCAAACTGTCATCGCTTTGAGTCGCTCCCCATTCATAAGCCCTGAAACTAGCATTATCCCATTTTGCACTTTGATATGTTCCTTGAAAACGATAGCCGAAAAAAGAAGAAAGTTTTCCGTTCGCTTCTAATTCAACACCTTTATGATCTGAATCGCCAATGTTTTTATATCCTTTCCAGGAGCTTCCATCATAAAGAGACATATATTTATCTTTTACATTCATAGAATAAATCGACAAAGCCAAATTTAGTTTTGAATTAAACGCAGCTTTATAACCAAGCTCGTAAGTAAGGTACTCTTCCGATTTTAAATCTTCCGGTTTATTTAAAGGGGAATCCTTTTCCATAGCGTATTTATAATATATCAAGGTCGGATGCCAATATGATTTGGAAGCTGAAAAATATAGTGATGAGGAAGGTGTTAAATAATAAAGAGGCGTTATATTCCAACTGTAATCGGTTATGTCATTACTTATTTTTTGCGGCACTTGATTTTCTATGTCATATTTTACTTTGTCAGCACGTATGGCAAAATTGAATTCGAAATTTTCAAACGCTATTTCATTATCAAGAAAGAGACCAAACCGCTTTTTTTGGGAATCTATGTTTGCTTTATTAACAGCAGTTGTTTGAGAAGAAGAAAGCGGTGTCGGCGACCACGGATATGTTCGCAATTGATCAAATGAATTTTTTTCATAATCCATTCCAAAAGTTGGTGTGTATCTTGCGCCATTATCAAAATCTAAATAATAGCCGCCTGATGCCTTAAAAACTGATCTGTCACTGTCTCTATCCTCTTTGTAATCATAATACGAACTTGTTTTGCTTGCAGCAGCATCTAAACACTTTGGCAAATATTGATAAATATGATCAGTCTTATCATAAGAGATTAAGCTGTTTACAAAATATTTATCCTTTTTATGAGTAAAATCAATACTGAAAGCCGAATTTTCATTCTCATTTTCTCTAAAATGAACAAGCGCTGAATTCGTTTCCGATTTTGGGAATATGCTTTCTTCTCTATAATTATCAATCTGCCACTTTGTTTTTGCATATATTGTGTCATATTCTGTATCTTGATGTGAAAAACTAAACCCCATCCTGCTGTCTTCTGAAAAATTATAGCCTGTATTTAATCTAACGGCACTTCTCTTTTTTTCATCATTTTCATAACCGTCTGTATTGAAAAATGATCCCCCCAAACGATAATCCCAATTTTTCACCATTCCATCTATGCTTGCAGATACTTTTTTACTATTCCACGAGCCATAAGATATTGCTGTTTTAATTTGCGGTTTTTCCGATTTTCCTTTTTTTGTGATAATATTAATAGCGCCACGCGCTGCATCAGGTCCAAAAATCATTGCAGCCGATGAACGAAGAACCTCAATTTGTTTAATATCTGAAACAGGAATGGCATCAAATTCCACATAATTACTAAGGTCTGAATTCAATGGCACACCATCTACAAGCACCAGAACTCCGGCAGATTGCACTGACCTATTGCCGCGAATCGTCACTCTCTCCTTACTATCACTATCTTTAGTTACTCCCGGTATGGTTTTAACAATATCAATTATGTTTTTTGCTCCCATATCTTTTATTTGTTTAGCTGTAATGATAGAGATGCTGGCAGGAGTCGCGCCTAATTTTTTATCAATACGATTAGCTGAAACAACAATTTCATCAAGAGCAATTATTCCAGCCCCTTCTTCTGTTGCATTAGCACTTGCAACAAGAAAAAAACAAAAAAGTATATTTATCACGAAGTTTAATCTTTTCATTGTAACCCTCCAAGGTCATAAACAAAAAAACCGCTCCCACATTAGTATTTTCTTAATACTATTGTTGTTGCGGTTTAGTTTTTAAATAAATTTTATATTAATTGCAATTAGACTTCGTGTCTAAATTTATTAAATTCAAGTATACATATTATGATAAATTTTATTTTTCAAGTGTTTTTCATAATTTTGTGATGGGTGTTAAAAAAACAAAGGACGAACAGATGTTTGTTTCTTTGAAGTATGAGTATGGTCCCAGGTTCAATTTCCTCCATCTGATTCATGGCAGCTAAGAAAAAAAATGTCCAAGTTGATACATGATATCAAAACAAAAAAATCAACAGGACACCTGAAAATTATCTTCACGGGGCAAGGATCTTGGCCAGCTGTGCAAATCCGATCCCGCCTTCATCTTTTGTTATCCAGGCAGGTTTAAATGCAAGTCTGTCACAAAAAGCAAGGACATTGGCAACACCAACTGAGTTGGGGAAATATTCAAACATGGGCTCATCATTGGGGGAATCCCCGACAAAGACAACCGTTTCCTTTATTGCGTCCAGATCTGTTTTAAATACTTCCCTGAACATTATTTTAGTCATGGAAAGCTTGTCATAGCCACCAAACCAGCCGTTCACATGGATTGAACTGACTTTTGCGGTAGCTCCCTCTTGTTCAAATATATCAACAATCCGGTCAATATCAGTTTGAGAAAGAGCTGGCACATCTTCGGCAAAATCAATGGCAAGATCTGCCTCCCTGTAAGATTGATCTGCCGAGGCCACACAGCCTGGAACTAATTGCAGGATTTTGTGTTTTATGGCAGTCAGTTTTATTTGATCCTGTTGGCGTTCCTGATCTGTCTTGAAATATCTGCGAATCATTTTTTTTTGTATGGCTATCATAAACAAAATAAAATGCCCCATTCTCACCGACAATTCCGTCAACCGGCCACATCCTGGCGATATGATCGCACCATCCAGCAGGTCTGCCTGTGATGGGGATAACTTTTATGCCGCCTTTCTTAAGGTCTTCCATGGCCTGAAAAGCACATGCCGGTATCCTGCCGTTAAGGGTTATGGTATCATCAATATCGGTGAGAAGATACGTGATGGCAGACCCTTTTTCCCGTGGAAAATCTTTTATTGATTTTAATACCATTTTATTTTCCTGTAAAAACACCGGCAAACACCTGAACAATATTATTTTTCCTTCTCAATCAGGCCTTTTACAAACCATCTCTGCATAAACAACACTACCAGAACCGGGGGCAGCATAACAAGAACGGCGGCACCAAGGGCAAGATTCCACTCAGGCAGATCATCTGCCTGGGGGATTAGGTTTTGAAGGCCGATGACCGCTGTTGTCATTTTCGGATTGGTTGTGACCAGCAAGGGCCAGAGATATTGATTATAGCCATATACAAACTCAATGACCACAAGGGCGGCAATATTTGTTTTGGACAGGGGAAAAAGAATCTTTCTGAAAAACATCATGGGAGAAGCCCCGTCAATTTTTGCCGCCTCACAGAGTTCTTCCGGAACCGTCAGGAAAAACTGTCTGAACAAAAAAGTACAGGTTGCCGATGCCACCAGGGGAAGAATAAGGCCGGTATAACTGTCAAGCAGGCACCAGTTAAGCGTAACACTAATATCATGACCGCTGAACCATGATATAAGGCTGTCCAAATGGAGGAAATCCCATAGGACCTGAAGTGGAGAAAGAACATTGGCAGCCATTTCATAGGTGGGAAGAATTCTGACTTCCACCGGCAGCATCAATGTGCAGAAAACCGAAGCAAAAATCACAATCCTGAATCTGTAATCAAAATAAACGATAGAAAAAGCACCGATCATGGATACCGTAATTTTGCCAATGGTAATACCCGATGCCATAATAAAAGAATTTAAAATCTGAGCCCCAAGATTTCCTCTTGACCAGGCTTCTTTCATATTGACCATAAACTGATCGCCCGGAATAAGCGGCATGGGGATTTTTGATACCTCTTCCAGAGGCAGGGTTGCCGCAATAAGGCTGTAAATGATGGGGAAACCGACAACAAATATTCCCAATATTAAGAATGCATATGTAAAAAAATCAAGTAAAGGTGTTTTTTCAACCATAATATTTATCCACTATATTGTACCTTTTTTTCAACAAACCTGAACTGAAGAAAAGTAATAACCATGATCAGAGACATAAGGACCACTGACTGGGCAGCAGAAGAGCCAAGATTTAAGCCCACAAATCCATCCTGGTATACCTTATAAACCAGGATATTGGTGGAACCGCCCGGACCGCCCTGGGTTACGGTATGAATAATCCCAAATGTTTCAAAAAAAGAATAAATAATATTCATCACCGTTAAAAAGAAAAAGGTCGGAGATAAAAGCGGGAATGTTATCGTCCAGAATCTTCTGAAGGGGCCTGCACCATCAATGGCTGATGCCTCAATCAAGGATTTGGGAATGGCCTGCAATCCTGCCATAAAAAATACAAAATTATAGCTGACCTGCTTCCAGGCGCTGGCCATGACGATCATTACCATGGCATCGCTTCCGTACAGAACCGGATTCCAGTTAACCCCAAGCCATTTTTTAATCCCCAGAGCAACAATCCCATAGGAAGGATGAAGCAAAAAAAGCCACATAATCCCCGAAATTGCCGGTGCCACTGCATAGGGCCAGATGAGCATGGTTCTGATCAATGCTTTTGCTCTCAGCGCTCTATTGGCCATGGAGGCGATAAAAAGTCCCAGAGATATGGAAACAAAGGCAACGGCAATACTGAAAGTAAACGTAATAAAAATTGATTTCAAATAAAGGGGATCTGTAAAAAGTTCAATATAATTATAAAACCATACAAACTGGGATCGTCTTCCAAAGGGGTCACTTAAAAGAAAAGACTGGAAAATCCCCTGGATGGCTGGCCAGTAGAAAAAAGTCAGGGTAACAACCATCTGGGGGAAAATCAGCAGATAGGGTAAATATTTTGATTTGAAGAAAGACCGTTTTATCATGGTTTTATCTGGGACAAAAAAAGGAGTCGGATAAATATCAGTTTATTCAGTGCCTGATATTTGCCAGACTCCTTACGCGTCTACTTATTTATAGGTTTTTTCAAAAGTTCTTAACTGGATATTACTTCGTGCAGCTGCATTATCCAACGCTTCCTGGGGAGATTTTTTCCCATTCCAGACAAGCTCCAGCTCTTCATTAATAATATTTCTGATTTGAACAAAGTAGCCCAGCCGCAATCCCCTTGATATCTTAGTCGGAATAGCTCGGTTGAGCTGATTGATTCCCACCTCCTGGAGCGGGTTAGCCGCATAATATCCCTTGGCTTTCAAAGACTCATAGGCATCAATGGTGATGGGGAAATAGCCTGTTTCCTTGTGCCAGTATTCCTGCATCTCATTTCCGGCCAGAAATTTTAAAAAGGTGGCAACCCCCTTATATTCTTCTTTGGAGTGGCCTTTGAGTACCCATAAGGATGCTCCGCCAATAATACTGTTCTGAAGTTTTTTTGTTCCGGCTTCCACTGGAAGAGGCGCTGCATCCCATTTAAAATCATTGACCGCTTTTTTTAATTTGGCAATACCACTGATGGAATCAATATAAAAAGCAACATTCTGAGCAATAAATTCTGCTTTGGGACCCTGATATTTTTGCCCGCCATACATAAACCGTTTGTCATCTGCCCAGGATTTGAGCCGTGTAATATGCTTTACCACTTGGGGGTTATTAATCATAAGCTGGCAGTCAAGCCCTTCATACCCGTTGGCTTTGCTGGCAAAGGCAATATTGTGAATGGCGCTGTAATTTTCTATCTGGGTCCAGGACTGCCATGCCGTTACCATACCTGCCGGAGCAATTTTGCCATCGACAATTTTTTTGGTGATGTCACCCAGTTCATCCCAGGTAATGGGTATGGTTTTTGATAAAGGTGCAATGCCTGCTTTTTTTAACATATCCACATTATAATACATGATCGGTGTGGAAGAATTAAAGGGCATTGATACGAGATCACCGTCGGCATTCATATAATAAGAAAGAACTGCCTGAAGATACCGGGACCAGTCCACATCAATTCCGGCATCCTTCATCAATTCAAATACCGGATAGATGGCGCCTGAAAGCATCATGGTCTGGGTTCCCACTTCAAAAACCTGAAGCAGATGGGGTTGCTTTTTTGCCCTGAAAGCCGCAACCCCGGCGTTCATTGTTTCGTCATAATTTCCTTTGAAGGTTCCTACAACTTTGTATTTTGACTGTGACGCATTAAAATCTCCGATCATTTTTGCGGCCACTTCACCCCTGGCGCTTCTCATGGCATGCCACCAGTTAATGGTGATGGGTTTTGCAAAAACGGAAACCGGGAAGGCAATACAAACTGCAATAATTAAAAAACCAAACAATTTCGATAATCTCATCTTATTTTCCTCCTTACCTGAATTATATTGAATTTTTCATTTTGTCGAACCTGCTAATAAAAAAATCTGTCTCTTTTTATTACAGTGCATTAAAATTATTAGAATATTGGCAGAGAGTCAAGGTTAAAGTGATTTTTAAAAAAAGATTTGCATAATGATACTTTTTGTAGTTTTATGTTCCATAATGAAAATAATAAACTTTATTGTAATGTTAAGAATCAGGAAATTAAATGACTGAGTTAAACTTCAAGGATGTTGTCAAAAACTATGGTAAAACCGAGGTAATCCATGGAATAAACCTTGATATCAAAGACAAAGAATTCCTTGTCCTTGTCGGACCTTCGGGGTGCGGCAAATCAACCCTGCTCCGAATGGTGGCAGGACTTGAAAAGATATCCCGGGGGACGATTTCAATTGATGGCGAGATCGTCAATGACGTCGTACCAAAGGACCGGGGACTTGCCATGGTCTTCCAGAACTATGCGCTTTATCCCCACATGAATGTGTTTGATAATATGTCCTTTGGGTTAAAGCTGAGCAAAACACCCAAAGCTGAGATTAAGCAGAGAGTAAATGAAGTGGCCGCTATTCTGGGTCTTGAAGATCTGGTGATGAGAAGGCCCCATGAGCTTTCCGGGGGACAGCGGCAACGGGTGGCCATGGGTCGGGCTATGGTCAGAAAGCCTTCTATCTTCCTTTTTGATGAACCTTTGTCAAACCTGGATGCCAAACTTCGAATCCAGATGAGAGCAGAAATCAAACTATTGCACCGGAGGGTTGATTCCACCATCATTTATGTCACCCATGACCAAGTGGAAGCTATGACCCTGGCTGATCGAATTGTTGTTCTCAAGGACGGATACATCGAACAGGTCGGCACCCCGCTTGAACTTTTTTCAAACCCCGTAAATACATTTGTCGCCGGATTTATCGGTACTCCGCCCATGAACCTTGTTGAAGGCAACATAAGCCGGCAGAAGGGTGACACCTTTGTTCAGTTTGAAACCGGGCTTAAAATTCCTGTTCCGGATAAAAAAGGGACTGATCTGGTTCATGACCAGACCGTTATCCTTGGGCTGCGCGC
>JAFCZY010000367.1 GCA_019314105.1 Deltaproteobacteria bacterium | reverse complement strand
TTGGATATTGATTAGTATTCATCTGCAAAACGCTCCATTCTGCATCACATTTTGCACTTAAAGAATAATTTGTCAAGAAAAATATATAATTCATATGCGATTCGTGTCAGATTTCGACACGTCTTGCACATAAACTATGCTCTGCTCAATTCGCGCTCATGCGTGCGCAAGATCGGCCAGCTCTCGCAGCTTTTTACGAATTGATTTTGCATACTGATGTGTCATATTTTATAATTATTTTAATATATCTTAGAAATTTATAATTCACAATTCAAGTTTTGACACAAGCTCCTGATGCGCTGATCGAGACGTGACCAAGCTCCCATAACACCAAATCACACTCGGGTTAAGAATTGTAAAAGAAGGCTAATAAAGTTGACTTCAATATAGTTTTGTCTAAACTAAAAATTCCTTCTTTCCTCTTCTTCTCACAAACTAAATAATATATATTTATTATTTTTTCACCAAAAAACCTTAAAGTTAAGCAAGATAACCGCCACTAATAAGTAGTATCTATAACTATCTTTGTGGGAGGAAAATCATGACCGAATATCAAAGAACACAAGAACACATAAAGGGGGAAGGAAAATATACAAAATCGCTTTCTAATAATAAAAAAATGTCGGATATAAATTTGGTATCTGCTCAAGATTTGCCGGGAAAAATATCATATTGGATAGGCTCAGGAAAATATGCGCGTTCAACTATCATTTGGTCGACAATAATGCTTTGCTTTGCTGCATGTATTCTTTTCTTCATTTTTTCTATAATTTGTGTGGTTCTATTTGAAGGTGAAGCAGGTATTCTTTTAAAAAATATAAAACCGATTGTTTCTATATTTATTCCAATAATAACTTTAGCTCTTGGTTATTTTTTTGGAAAGCATGAAAATTAACAAAATTTATGATAATACAAATCAAAGTTTAATGCAGGTTTACAACAAATTCAATATGTTTCAAGCAACAATTAAGTATTTTGTCTCAATCTTCAAGATAAAGGGGTCACCCATTGTTCCCAAACAAAAGATCTGACCACAGTTTTCCATGACCCCAGTCTTCCAGTCTCTGCACAAGGGATATTATAAGCGGCCAAAATTTGTTGGATCTCGCTTTGAGGTTTGCTGAACATGGCACATTCCTATCGGAAATCCGTACTGCAATAAGCCAGTCATGTTACCCAATCTATAATCTTGCAGCCCTGACGCACGTCTATGTGCAGTCAAGCCGGCCAAGGATTTATGAGAACTGAAAATATTTTTTATCGCAAAATAACTATAGACAGAAAAACGGCATTTTGATAGTATAGCCTGGGTTCATTATAAACACCAAGCAAGGAGTGACAACAGGCTATGCTTGAAAAAAAGGTTACCGGTATTACCCAATGCGGTCGCGAGATCACAGTTCGGGAGAAAAAGTGGTATAGGGCTGATAAAACAATAAGGCATAATGTCTTTATGCCAAACCAAAATGGTGAGGTTTCGGTATACCGAACCAAAAACCTGACTTGCCAACAAATTGATGAAATAGGTCGGCTACATGTAGCTGAAATACTAAATAAAAAATTATTGGGACGGGCAGAGATTTTAACATCAAGTATTCTAAAACAAAACTTAAAAATTGAAGCTGATCCTGAACCACATCCGCGACATGCGAATATTATTGGATGGCCAACAGATAAATCAAAACACAAGATGTTCGCTATCGAACTCGCAGCCGAGGCGCAACTCCACTTAATAAACAATCCATGAAAAGCGCCTAAGATCGAAACCTTTCAAAATTTCCTGCTTAAATCGAGAACTTACGACTTTTTTGAAGTCTCCCCAGAGGTGTCCTCCCATTATTTATCAATATTTGCTGCAAATAAATTTGTCCACAGGGAAACATTGTCCATGTTTACCGACCTGGCACCCATTTCAACAAGATTCTTGTTGTAATCACTTTCAAAAGTATAAATTGGTTTTTGCCATGAGATAATCTCTTTGCAAAATGCCTCTGTCTTACTGCCGGGGCCGGCATGGGCTACGAAAATAGCAGCAGACATGGCTGCCACAAAAAGATTGCGGTAATGTGAACTCTTGGCGGAAATGCGTCGTTGATTTTTATCAAATGGAGAGAGAAAAAGCAGCCGCCCGTCTTTCAGGGGCTTTTTGTATTCTCTGTTTATCCGCATGTTGTTGATACTTCTGGCAGGGCAGATGATGACGGGCTGGGCGCCACGTAAAAGTATTGTGAGGCATTCACGTTCCATGGGCGAATGAAATCCGCTGATAACCGTCATTCCGGCATCCCTTAAAATTTGCGCAATATCGTAGGTTTTTACTATCAGATCGCCAGGGCATTTTGTCGAGCAAAAAAGAGCTGTTGGATTCTTGCGGAGGATGTCGAGGTTTCCTGTGGCCGTGATCGTGTCCGGGGCGTCTTTGCCCAGATGTTGCTGCAAGGCTGATGAAGGATATAATTTAAAAACTTACACCTGCTATTCACCGTTCAAGATGTTGCTGCAAGGCTGATGAAGGATATAATTTAAAAACTTACACCTGCTATTCACCGTTCAAGACACGACTCCATAAATTCCACAAAAAATAAACTGCAAACCAATAATCCAACGGACATCCCCTACTTATTTTAATGTTAATTTGCTTTTGCCAACAATTTATGTCAAGAAATTGAATAGGTTAGCGGTTTTCGTTGATGTGGGCATTAATTTATACAGTTATGATACTATTACTCAAACAAGCTGAATTTTCCATCCTCTATTCGGTAAACAGGAACATTTTCCTTTTGTTCCTTGAAGATGGAT
>JAFCZY010000054.1 GCA_019314105.1 Deltaproteobacteria bacterium | reverse complement strand
CTAACATTTTTTCAAGATCATGGTTGGTAACGAGATTAGGCGGTACAAACATCCCAGTACTTTTTATGATGCTTTTTTTCATTGAATTTCCCTTAAATTAAGAATTATCAGATTAGTAATATATTCTATCCGGCTGAGTTTCGCATATTTATAATATTAATTTTTTAATTAGGCAAGAGCCTTAAATAAAATACTGTTTTTAAACAATTACCGGTCACTTGTTCTGTTACAGGCCGTCACCCACCTGTTGAGATTCGGAGTGTTTATCCATCTATGGAGATTCGAGGTGGCTTATTCTCCCTATCGCCTGAATAATTTTTGAATCTCCTTGATAGCCCAACCACCCCGATGCTCCCGATCGATAATTGCCAAGATCAGGCCATGAAAAAATGCCTGAATTGGGGATATTCCTTTACATCATTTCTCTGGTATGGCAAGGTGATTTGAAATGTTATTAAAAGTAAATTTAGAAACGGTATTAGATGCTTTAATTATGATATTATAAAAAAAATATATAGCGGTATTATGCAGGTTTTTGTTGCATAATATGATACGTTCGGCATGAAAGACTATTCCGATCATAGAAATAAAATTACTCCGCAGGAGCAAACGAATATAATTAAAAGAGATGGTAAAATGAAACAAAATGCAAATAGCAAAGTAATTGTATTGATGTTTTTTGTTTTTTCTGATTCCTACGGAGAGGATTTTAAAATGTATATTGTGTACTCATCTAAAACAACTCAAACTCGTGTTATAACTTATGATGCTGACAAAACAGAGGAAACAGACGTTGATATGTATGTGACGTTTTTCAAAGGAGGTAGCACAAAGTTAGCCTAGACAGCAGCGAAAATGAATAACATAGAAGTGATAACACTTGACCAATTATCTGAAATACTCATTAAAAAGGGGTGTATAACAGATGATTGTATTGATAAGGCATTAGATAGCATTCCATTGCGATAATCAGATGTACTCACAAAACTCCGAAATTTCCGGCGACAACCTGTTTAACTGCCCTATTGATAAAAATTGCCGAACCAGCGGGTGAACCGGACATCAAGAGTCTGCTTTTTATTAATATTGAAACAAACTTTGGAACGGCGTTACTTTCAATGAATTTTACTGAAAATCCTTGCTGCCCGTTACCCTTAACGTTATCTTTCAGAACCCAGAGTTTAAAGTGAACTAGTCCAGTCCGATTTAGTATACACAAATTTTACTGGGCTGTTGTGATTTTACTTGTAATTCTTCATGAGTTTATTATGCTAAAATTTATTTATTCAACGAAATATTAAATAAGGAACAGAGAAATGAAACAACAGGATGATCATTCAGAGATAATAGGCCTTTTAGCCCAGTGGATAGTTGAAATCAAAATCCACAACGCTAATACTTCCTATGATATTAATACGAAATCTGAAGATCTGGCATGTAGTCTTTTAAATGAAATTTATGATTATCAACTAGTCAATCTCAATACTAAAAAACATAATTTCCCCGGCATTGATTTGGGCGATGAAGCTAAATCGTTATTGGCCTTTCAGATAACTTCAAGAACAGATAGTTCCAAAATAATAGAATCGCTAAAAATTTTTGTTAACAACAATTATGATAAAAGATTTCAAAACGGGATTAGATTTTTGATTTTGAGTGAGGAAAAGGTTAAGCTTGGAAGAAAAAATCCGAAAGCAATATACCCTGCTTTCAACAAGGAAAAACATATAATTACAATCAAGGAGCTTTCTAAAGACATTTTAACACTTTATAATACCAATTATAATAAATTCAACGCAATTAAGAAAATTCTGAAATTTGAATTATCCAAAAAGCAATTAAAGAAAGTAAATCTGGAGAAGCCGGACGCTTGGGTTAGAAGCGTTTGGCCTTCTAATATATTTGACAAATGACAAATTAATTTAGATCGTTTTTACCAGCCATTTACGAGGGAAAAAATCATAAACAATTCCGAGCATTTCAGGCGCAGGCAGAACGTAAACTTCAAATGCTTGACAGTGCAACCGAATTACTTGATTTGCGATCCCCTGTCGGTAACAGGCTTGAAAAGTTGAGTGGAAACAGACAAGGGCAGCACAGCATAAGAATCAACAAGCAGTGGCGTGTATGCTTTGTATGGTCTGATGAACCATGCGATGTAGAGATAACCGATTATCATTAGGAGATACAAATTATGAACAATATGCGACCAATTCATCCAGGAGAAATTATCAAAGAAGAGTACCTTAAACCTCTGGATATGAGTGTAAATGCTTTGGCAGTTGCTTTGCGTGTGCCGGCACCCAGAATTTATGATGTGGTAAGGGAAAAGCGAGGTGTCAGTATTGATACTGCTCTTAGGCTGGCTACATACTTTAACACCACTGCACAATTCTGGATGAATCTACAAGTCAGTTATGACCTCAAAATTGCCCGACAGAATATGCAAAAAATCAAGGATGAAATAATCCCTTTGCAAATTGCTGTCGCCTGAAGTAAAAAGAGAATAAAGCGATTCACTGGATTGCAGGGGTCTTAACGTTCGACGCCAAAATATACAACGAGATTTTAAGTGGAAGTAAACGTAAAACATAACTGTACCGGAGTGGATTGGGAGATAGTGTCAGAAACACTAAAATGTGTCGGAATGGCTTACCACGAACCGGATGTGCACAGAAAGGCTTTTGAAGCAAGCCATACAACTGTATTTATCTACCATGCTGATCGTTTGATCGGTTTTGGTCGAGCGATTTCTGATGGCGCCTACCAAGCTGCTGTTTACGATTGCGCGGTTCTTCCTGAATTTCAAGGAAAGGGACTCGGAAAGACTATCATGAGCTACATCTTATCCCAGCTCTCACATTGCAACATTATTCTATACGCGTCACCAGGAAAAGAAGACTTCTACCAAACACAGGGATTCCGGAAGATGAAAACGGGCATGGCGCACTTCATTAAAAGCAAATCTATGAAAGAACGTGGATTCACGGAATAATATCAGTAATTTTATACTTGTAGACATAGGAATACATGAGAATATATTTTAATAATTAAATGGAAAGGAGTTATAATCATGGCAAAAATGACTGATAGAATGAAAGAACTATTTGAAAAAGTGAGTACGGTGGCCCTCGGGACTTCAACCTCAGACGGCATTTCCAATGTTGTGCCAGTAGGTGCAAAAAAAATTATCGACGATGAGACCGTTCTCATCTCCGATCAATTTCTAAACAAAACCCTGGCCAATATGAAATCAAACCCGCGTGTTTCCGTGACCTACTGGGAAGGGCATGAAGGCTATCAGTTAAAAGGGACGGTTACCATTGAAACCAGTGGAAAACGGTTTGAAGAAACTGCAGAATGGATTAAAGTCCTTGGTGAAAAAAAGGGCTCCCCTTTGAAATCAAAGGGCGCAGTGATTTTGACAATTGAAGAAATTTTTGGTGTCGCACCGGGACCGGGTGCCGGAAAACAACTGGCATAATATGTGTGCATTAGAAATCAACCCAAATGTGAACATTGATCGGACGTGATATTAATGGATGTCCAAACCATACTATTGAAATTAAAGGATTGGTTTGAGGATTATACTTCCGGTTTCTACTCCGACGAACCCATGGTTCAGCAAAACATGATGCTGAAAGTTGAGCACACACGCCGGGTTTGCGAGGCAATTCTAATGATAGGGGGCAGCCTGGATTTATCCAGCGAAAATCTTTCTATTGCTGAAACATGTGCGCTTTTGCATGATATCGGCCGATTCGAGCAATACAAACGATACCGGACGTTTTTAGATCATAAATCAATAGATCATGCCGCACTCGGCGCAGACGTGATACAGAATTTGCATGTACTGGACGGCATTGAACCTGAAATGGCGGAGATGATTGTTCGGACGGTAAGATTCCATAACCGTGCGGCCTTGCCTGAAAATCAAACATCACGTGGCTTTTTATTTTTGAAGCTTTTGAGGGATGCTGATAAGGTGGACATCTGGCGCGTGGTGACCGAGTATTACCATCGTTCCGGAAATCAACGGAACAGGTCCATTGAACTGGACCTGCCGGATGCGCCACAGGTTTCGGATGCGGTTTACGATGCGTTGATGAATAAGACCCTTGTACAGATATCTGACCTCAAAACCCTTACGGATTTCAAGCTGCTTCAGATGGGATGGGTCTATGATTTGAATTTCCCCATGACATTCCGAATTGTCCGGGAAAAAAAGTTCCTCGAATCCATCCGGGATGCTCTGCCAACGTCATCCTCTCGCGTGCAAGAGATCTACAAACTGGTTCAGGCCCATGTGGCGGAAAATGCGTTTCAAAGTAGAATTTCCTAGTCTAAGCTGGTTGGCAGAGACACCGGATTTTTATTATTACCCTTTACTTAACCGATATCTTTACATATAAATTAAGCTCGTGTGTGTTTTAAAAGTGTATTCCATGATGCTTTTAAAAAATAAATTAATATTTAAAGGAGGTAACATGAAAAAGCTTGCTTGTTTAGTGGTTGTGGCCTTTGCCTTTGCCATGGTGTTTTCACCATCGGCATTCAGTGCAAGAAAAACGATTATCAAAATTGGTATCAATGCCCCTATGACCGGAGATATCCCAAAGGTTGGTGAAGGGTCCAAATACGCTGCAATGTTATGGCTTGAAGACATTGAAAAAGCCGGTGGTCTTGAAGTTGGCGGCAAAAAATATGAAGTTGAACTCGTTATCGAAGACAATGAGTCCAAAGCAGAATCAGCTGTAAAAGCAAATACCAAAATGATCACCCAGGATGATGTTCTTGCCATTATTGGCCCTCAGTCTTCCAAACAAGCAGTTCCTGCCGGTGAAGTTGCCAACAAATACAAAACCGTTATGATCAGCCCCTGGTCCACTAATCCTGCGACCACTCTTGACAGACCCTATGTATTTCGCGGTTGTTTCCTTGATCCGTTCCAGGGTCCGGTTATAGCCAATTTTATTACGGATGAATTCGGGTTTACAAAAGCGGCTGTTCTTTATGATGTTGCCTCTGATTATCCCAAAGGACTGGCTGAAGTGTTTAAAGCAGCATGGGAGAAAAAACATGGGGCAGGATCTGTGGTTGCTTATCAAAGCTTTACAACAAAAGACACGGATTTTTCTTCTCAGTTGACTCAGATTGTTAGATCAGGGGCCGAAGTTCTTTTTACCCCCCAGTATTACAATGAAGTTCCCCTTATCGTTCGACAGGCAAAAGAACTTGGATGGAAAGGTCCCATCGTTGGATCTGACTCCTGGGGATCTGCTGAAACTGTTGAACTATGCGGTGAAGCCTGTTACGGGCTTTATTTTTCATCTCACTATGCAGCAGCCGGCGCCAAAGGCGCAACAAAAGCATTTATCGACAGATATACTGACAATTACGGATATATTCCTGATGATGTAGCCGCCCTGACCTGGGATGCACTTCGTCTTGCCCAGCAGGCCATTCAGGATGCGGGTAAGCTTACCGGAAAAATTGAAAAAGACAGGGCAGCGGTTAAAGATGCCCTTACAAACATCAAAAACTTTTCCGGTATTACAGGAAACATGACCTTTACCCCGGAAGGTGATCCCATCAAATGCGCTGTTATTGTAAAAATTAATGATAGCGGTGAATATGAATTTTATAAATCCAGTTGTCCTTAGCGGGTCAAGTGGTATCGTTTAATTAATATGATGACTGCCATGCACAAAGTGCATGGCAGTCATCGTTCTATAGAACAGGAGTTGGTGAATGGAATCTTTGATAGAATTAGGTCAATTTATTCTTCAAAACCTGATTAATGCACTCCAGAGAGGCAGTTTCTACGCCGTAATATCCATTGGGTATTCAATGGTTTATGGTGTTTTAATGCTCTTTAATTTTGCCCATGGCGATATTTTTATGGTGGCCACATATATCGGCTTTGGGATTGCCACCCTCTTTCTGGCTTTGTTTGCCGGTTTTTTACCCGGACCCCTTATCTTCTTGGCCACGGTTGTTGTCACCATGTTTCTGGCTGCCTGGGTCGGCGTTTTTGTTGAAGTGGCAGGCTACAGACCGTTAAGGTCTGCACCCCGTGCATCCGCAGCCATCACCGGTTTAATGATCGGCATTATTTTTGAGACCGGTATTTTAATCTTGCTGGGTGCAAAAAGATTGAGTTTTCCCCCATTAATGGAATCTGTTGCCTACAATGTCGGGGGTATTTATTTTACAAATGTAAAAGTGATGATCATTATCATATCACTTTTCTTAATGATTGCCCTTCATACATTTATCCAGAAAACAAAATGGGGAATGGCCATGAGGGCAATGTCATATGATTTTCTTGCCGTTCCCTTGATGGGCGTATCCATAAATATTATTGCTCCCTTAACATTTGCAGTGGGTGCAGGCCTTGCAGCCGTTGCCGGAATTCTCTATGGACAAGCCTACCCGATTCTGGACCCTTATATGGGAGTTATTATTGGATGGAAGGCATTTGTAGCCGCAATTCTTGGGGGCCGAGGCTCTATGAAGGGCGCTGCCCTTGCCGGATATCTTATCGGATTTATCGAGATATTTGTTGCCACTATTTTCCCGTCAACCCTAAGAGATCTTATTGCCTATTCCATTATTCTTCTTATCCTGACATTCAGACCCAGGGGATTTTTTGGAATGGAACACAGCACAAAATTAAGGCTTTAATTGTTTAACTTCAATAGATACAGGAAAGCACCATGGAAATAGCAAGAAAATTTAAAAACATGTTTTCTACAGTACCGATGCTGGGATGGCTGTTGGGTATATTTACCGCCGTACTCATCGAATATTACTGGGGCTATGATTATATTTCATACTATCTTGGCTTACCCAAAATACCGGTTTTATTCGGCACTCTGATTATGCTTAAGGACCCAATGATGATACCCGGCGTGATTGGGTATGATCTTATCGTTTATGGTATTCCGATTCTTTTGATCGCAAAGGCATCCAATTTTTTCACCAATCCTGTTGCTGCTTTCCTGGAAAAAACACCGCTGTGGCTGTCAGCCATGATTCATTTAATTTTTTTCTATGGTGTGCTTCATTTATGGGCCGGAATCAATGATTATAGAGTACTTGTTGTTAAGCTGACGCTGATTTCCATTATCTTAACCATCAGTATTAATGTCATTAACGGATACCAGGGAGAATTTTCCTGCTCTCACCCCGGGTTCATGGCGATTGGCGCCTATGTTTCTTCGATCATAACGCTTTATTTTTTTGTTGCCGACAAAACCTTTGGCGCCGCTGTTTTATCCCCGGCCTTAGGTCCGTGGCTCTTTCCCTTTGCTCTGCTGGCCGGTGGAATCGCTGCATCTTTAGGGTCGCTGCTGGTAGCGATCCCTTCTTTTAGAACCCGAGGGGATTATCTGGCCATTATTTCTCTTGCATTTATGTTTATTATAAAGAGTGCGATTGAAAATCTCAATGTCATCGGCGGTGCCAGGGGAATGGGAGGGCAGCCTGACTATGCCCCCTTACCCATCATCTTCATCTGGACCATGCTGTGTATCTGGGTGGTCCACAATTTTGTTACCTCTATCATGGGAAAAGCATTAAATGCTGTTCGAGATGATGAGGCGGCTTCGGAATCCATGACCGTTAAAACCCGGAAAACAAAAATGACTGCCTTTATGTTCGGTGCCTTCTGGGCAGGCATTGCCGGAGGATTGTTTGCTCATGTTCTGGCGTATATAAACCCGGGTATGTTCAGTATCAACAGACTTGCCGAAATACTCGCCATGGTCTATTTTGGGGGACTTAACTCTATTATCGGTTCCATTGTCGGAGCTGTCACTATCAATGTTCTGGGTGAAGCCTTAAGGCCGCTTGAACTCTTTAAATGGATTATTATTCCGTTGATTTTAATTTTAGTGATGATTTTCCGTCCATACGGCCTGATTTCCTTTAAAGAAATCAATGCCAAAAGACTCTTAAGAGCCAAACATAAAAGAGAACAAGGAGCCTAATCATGTCAGCATTGCTCAGTGTAACGAACATGACCCATTATTTTGGGGGTCTTAGAGCGGTACATAATTATAATTTAAATATCAACCCCCAGCAGATCACAGGACTTATCGGCCCTAACGGTGCGGGAAAGACAACTATATTTAATTTAATCACCGGTGTTTATACGCCGACAGAAGGCTCTATTACCCTTGAAAATCAAACTATCAAAGGCCTTGAAACCAATGTAATCGCTGCCAGAGGATTGGGCAGAACCTTTCAAAATCTTGCCTTGTGGCGGCATATGAATGTTCTGGATCATATTAAAATGGCCCACTATTCACAATTATCCTATGGCCTGATCGGATCATTTTTTAATACCCCAAAATGCAGACAGCAGGAAACCCAGGTTGAAGAAAATTCTTATCGACTGCTTGAATTATTTGATATCAAGCAGCATGCCGATCAACTGGTTACCAGTTTGTCCTATGGTGCCCAGAGACGTGTAGAAATGGCAAGAGCCATGGCAACCAACCCGAAAATTCTTTTTCTGGATGAACCTACCGCAGGAATGACACCGGATGAACTGGTTCAAATGATAAAAATCATCCGTAATGTTCATCAGGATTTTAAAGTGGCCATTTTTCTGATT
>JAFCZY010000366.1 GCA_019314105.1 Deltaproteobacteria bacterium | reverse complement strand
TTTACCATGGAAGAAAGAGTGGACATGATTAAACAAAGCTTTAACGGCAGAAAAACTATCTTAGTGGATTCTTTTGGCGGACTTCTTGTGGATTATGCAAAAATGAAAAATGCCATCGCCATTATCAGGGGAATGAGAGCCCTGTCTGATTTTGAAAGTGAGTTCCAGATGGCATTGATGAACAGAAAACTGAACAAGGGAGTGCAATCTATATTTTTATTGACCGGGTTCAGATGGATCTTCACCAGTTCTTCCATTATTAAGGAAGCGGCACAATTTGGTGGAGATATCAGTGATATGGTCCCGGAAGCGGTCAATCTAAAAATGCTGGAAAAATATCCTAAAATAAAAAATAGAAAATAGAAGGCTAAAAATGGATCTATGGCAGCTTTATATATTTGTATCTGTTGTTGAAAATAAAAGCTTTTCAAAAGCATCAAAAGCCATTAATCTTTCTCAAAGCCATTAATCTTTCTCAACCCACGGTGAGCAATCACATCAAAGAGCTTGAAGACTACTTTCAATGCCGCCTTTTAGACCGGCTTGGAAAAACCACAGAACCCACAAAAGCAGGTGAGCTTCTCTACCACTATTCAAAAGATCTCTTAGCCCTTAGAGATCAGGCGAAATCAGCTATGGATGATTTCTTAGGAAACGCCAAAGGAGATCTTTTCATCGGTGGCAGTACCATCCCTTCCGGATATATCATCCCGAGGCTCATTGGGCCTTTTTCAAAACAATTCCCTGATATTTGCCTTAAAGTGACAGCAGGCGATACCCTGCAAATTATCCAGGAGATCAAAAAAGGAAAAATAGAAATCGGCATTGTCGGCGCAAAGATTGATGACCCTCAGATCGAGCAGGAAAAACTGATTGCAGATGAAATGAAATTGATTGTCCCTTCAAATCACAAATGGGCGGATAAAGCCTTTATTGAGTGTTCAAAACTCTTTGAAGAAAAATTTATTGCACGGGAAAAAGGATCGGGAACATGGCAATCCATCCTTAACAGTATGGATAATGCAGGATTTGATTCTAAAAAATTAAATATCCGTGTTACTATGGGAAATACTGTCTCTGTTATTCAAGGCATCTTAAATCACGTCGGGATATCCATCCTTTCAACCATCGCCGTTCAGGATGATATCGACAACGGGCGCTTAAAAGCTTTGTCCGTAAAAGGTCTCGATCTTAACCGCTTTTTTTACCTGACCACGTCAAAAAAAAGGACCTTGTCTCCGATTTGTAAAAAATTCATTGAAATAGGTGGCAGGCTCAACGACATTAATTTTACCGCTGGAATACGGGTGCTTTAATTTTGCAACGATCTGAGTCGCCTTTGGGGGATTTAATTTTTCCGCATAATATTTTAGATGCTTTGAAATCTTATCATCCGAAAATTTCACTTCAATCAGTTCTTCAATCATCCCTTCTTTTAAGATAACAAAGTCCACCTCACGGCCTTCTTTATCACGGATATACCTCAACTCATACCTGAATCCCTCCCTATCTTCGAAGAAATGAATTCTTTTTAAAAGGTGAGTTGCCACAAGATTCTCGAAGATAGCACCTTCATTTCCCATGACATCTCCATTATCGTAGAAAAAAACTTTGGGTGGTTTGATCACTGCCCGTGGCAAATTTTTTGTATAAGATCGAACAACAAAGATAAGGTACATTCTTTCCAGAACGTCAAGCCACTTATTCACAGTTTTAGGAGACACCTGGATCTCCCCTGCAATATTTGACATGACAATCAGACTGCCCACACGGGTCCTCAGTTGATGGATAAACAGATCAAGCAAAGAAATATGGCGAATGGACTCAAGATCTCTGATATCTTCTTTTAAAACCCTGTCAAACCTTTCTCTTCGCCACCGCCTTGCTTCACGTTCATCCCCGTCAAGGAATGGTTCAGGAAACCCGCCAACCATCATTAATCGTTTAAATACCTCTTTTGGGGTCAGTTTCTCCGGATATTCATCAAACCCAAAAGGATGAAGCCGCCAATAATGATACCGCCCTAAAAGAGAATCTCCCCCCCGTCTGTAAACATCCAGCCTTGCTGAACCGGTTACAAGAAACCGGACAGACCCTTCATTGGTATCATAAATTCCTTTGATCCAGTTTTTCCAATTTTTATATTTGTGGAGTTCGTCAAAAACGATAAGGTCGTCATCAGAGTGCCATCTGCCGGCTAACAGCCCCTGCCTGTCTTCAGTATAATCCCAATTAAAATATCTGCCTGACGAATATGCCTGATCAAGGATAGCCCTGGCCAATGTCGTCTTTCCCACCTGCCTGGGACCGCCAATAAAAACCATTTTTCGCTTTAAATCCTTAAGGATATTTTCATATAGATATCGCATATGGCTATTTTATACCGTAATCCAAAATAGTCAAGGCTATTTTGGATTACGGTATAAAATGGGCGAATCTACATAAAATTTAATGTGAAAAAATAACTTATTATAATAGTTCCGGATTATAAAGAGTAATCTGATAACACCGGGCATGAGTGCGCTGGCTTTCCCCAGTCCATCTCAATATCCTTGCTCAGCAATTCTTTTTTCTCTTTTTTTAATGATGGGAATTAATGATCGCAAAGCATCATTTACTGAGTCCTCGTCTGAAAAAAACTCGGCTACATCCGGATCTATGAGTACAACATTTGTTCCTTTTTTATATTTTTTAGAATATTTGCCCCTTACGCCTCTGCTGAAATCATATTCTTCCAACATATCTGGATCATTAGACATTACTTTCATAATATTCCCTTTCTTTTTTTGTTGCTTTTCTGGCACTAATAATCCTTATGTGATCTCCTCTTTCAGTATGAATAACAACCAGCATGCGATTCTTATACGACATTCCAACAAGTCATCTCTTGAATGTAAAGGATCATCTATGGTTAATGATAAAGGGTCTTCAAAGGTGGTGCTCGCTTCCTTAAAAGATATACCATGTTTTTCCAGATTTATTTTTGCCTTTTTATCTTCTAATTCGAATAATAACATTTCTTTTCCTCAACCACAATTTATATATGCCGAACGCGGTGCGGTCACCAGTGTGAGTGAAGCGCCATCGGAACTCACATCCGAGTGAATTCAGTTGTCGGCGGTGTTCTTTGGCTTTCATTTAATCTATGGCCGAATCCACCCACTTGCTCCGCTCAACCACAAAAAATGCAACGTCGCTGGCAATCTCATTGCATGTAATAGTATCTACTGGAACACTTATCCCCACCGCTTGACCGAACTCCTCCTTTGTAGAATTCAGCCAACCCCTGTCTCTCTGCCGAGCATGTTGGTAGAACAGGAACACGTCGCCGGACTTCATTGCCCGCAGGATTGATTGGATTTCTTGGGGGGTGACGTGTTTGAAATCATAATTTTTGGGAGCAATCCCCGTGTCGGGATCCAGAAGCACGATAACGGGATCGCTGTACCGCTTAATCTTGCTGGTTACTTTGTTGAAGTAGACCTTGCGGAAGTCCTCTCGGGTACGGAATTCACGATTCCACTGAAAAAGATCCTTGTGAATATCGATTCTTACGTTCGCATTCGCTGCTAAGCGTTGAATATGATTGATGTCACGGAAGTGTCGGATAACATCGACTGATAGGGGCTCCGAGGTTCTGTCCACGGTGAGGCGGTAGTGCAATCGGTCAGGACGATAAAAGGCGACTTGCAGCACGGCAGGTATGGCCTGTTTCCGAGCAAGGGCCAAAACCGCTCCCCACTTCACGATATCCCGTTTGTCTCCGTACCACCGGTCACGCATGCGCAGACACCTCCTGCCGCTTAACAATTAAGGTCTACTATTGTTTTCTGTTCATCATGTGAAAATAACTGATTAAACAACACTTGATGGCTATCAAAAAAATAGAAAATTAGCAACTTCATTTTTAA
>JAFCZY010000365.1 GCA_019314105.1 Deltaproteobacteria bacterium | reverse complement strand
TAAATTGGTGTTTCCATTTTCATGGCTTCGATAACCATGATTTCAAGGTCTTCCACAACGGTTGCATTTGGTTCAATATTTATTCTATGCAAGTTGTCTCTATTCAATCCGGATATTTTATAACGCGCAATATCCGGGCCTTTAATATTCGGATCAGGAAGTGAGCAGCGTTAAGAATATGCCTGCGGCAATTACTGTACCGATCACTCCTGCTACATTCGGGCCCATGGCATACATGAGAAGATAATTCTTTTTATCCGCCTCAGTCCCCACTTTATGGACTACACGGGCAGCCATGGGGACAGCTGAAACACCTGCTGCTCCCAGGAGGGGGTTTATTTTTTTAGTGGAAAACAGGTTCATTAGTTTGGCCAGCAGAATTCCGGTGGCCGTACTGATCATAAACGCACACAATCCCAGAACAAATATAAAAATAACTTTTGGCTGAAGAAAAGCTTCTGCATTCATGGTAGCGCCTATGGGTACGCCCAGGAAAATAGTGACAATATTCATTAATTCATTCTGGGCTGCATGTTTTAACCTTTCAACCACTCCGGATTCTCTGAAAAGATTGCCTAACATTAACATGGAAATTAATGGTGCAGAAGCCGGCACCAGGAGTATAATGAGAAAGGTGGACACAAGGGGAAAGAGTATTTTTTCCAGTTTGGTCACTTTTCTGCTTTTGGCCATTTTTATTTTGCGTTCTGCTTCTGTGGTCATCAGTCTCATAATGGGAGGTTGAATAATAGGAACCATGGCCATATAGGAATAGGCTGCCACGGCACAGGCGCCTAAAAGCTGAGGGGCTATTTTGGAAGCAAGGAAAATAGTAGTGGGCCCGTCAGCACCACCGATAATGCCGATGGTGGCAGCTTCCATTATATCAAATCCCATGGCCTGGGCAGCAAAAAAAGTGATATATACCCCTGCCTGTGCTCCGGCCCCCAGAAAAATTAACCGGGGGTTGGCAAGAAGGGGGCCAAAATCTGTAAATGCGCCAATGCCTAAAAAGATGATGGGGGGTATGATTTCCCAATGGATGCCGTATTCGTAAAATTTCCATAGTAATCCCTCTTCAGGTGTCATCAGACCGCTTAAAGGAAGATTTGCCAATAAAATACCAAATCCGATGGGAAGCAGAAGCAAGGGCTCGTAGTCTTTTTTGATGGCCAGATAAATCAGGGCCAATCCGATGACCCACATCACTATTATACCCGGCGTCAGATAAACAAAACCGGTTGTTTTAACCAATGAGGTCAGGTGACTGGTCATGAGAGATTTTCCTTTCTTTTCCCAGTCAAACGGGCGGTGATCATGGCCGTAATTTTAATGGACAGATAAAGAAGTCCCATACCAAAAAATACACTGCTGATACCGCCAATAAATATAACACTGGCTGACATTTGGAATTCTCCTTTTAATTTTATATATTATTATGCTATGCGTAATTAAATAATGCATAATGTTTTTTAAAATAACAATTCCATTCCTGTGAGGTCAAGTCTTTTTTAAAAAAAAGCTTTACTTTTTATTACGCCCTGCATAATCTTGTATTGTCATCCCAAAGATATTTTCATAATAGCATGATGCCGAGAGCGTAAAAGGAGAAAAGAAAGAGATGAACAAAACGATAGACCGTGAGTTTGTTAATTCGCTGGCAAAAGGGCTGAAGTTGCTGATGTGTTTTAAAGAAAGCCAAAGGGTCTGGAACCTGACCGAAATGGCAAGAGAAAATGATATGAACCTGCCCACTGCCAGACGATATCTTCATACCTTTACAAAAATGGGTTTTATGATAAAAGATGAGACCACCAAGACGTTTCAACTTACACCCAAGGTGTTGCGACTCGGGGCCTGGGTCATCAATTCCATGGGAATTAAACAGCGATTGTTACCGTATATGAAAGCCATTCGAAATGATCTGGATGTGACCACCCATTGTTCGATACTGGAAGGAAATGAAATCGTTGCACTGAAAAGAATTCGCTCTTCTAATGTCATAAATCTGGATCTGGGAACCGGATCAAGATTGCCGCTGCATGCGACTGCCATGGGCAAGGCCATTGTTGCATTTATGGATATTGAAGAACAAAAAAAAATAGCGGAACAGCTTGATTTCCAACCGCTTACCCCTAAGACCATCACTGAAAAAGATTCATTCCTGACTGAATTACAAAAAACCAGGGAGAGAGGGTATGCAGTGACAGATCAGGAACTGACCATTGGATTAAAAACCATGGGCATACCGATATTTAATACAAAAGGCATTGTTGAAGCATCTTTTGGGGTGTCTTATCCGATGTCAAGGGCGCAGCAACAAGGGTTTGAAAATAGTTTGATAGACCGCCTGCTTGATGTCAAAAAAAATGCATAATTTTTTTAAAATCAGGAGAAGATATGAATACTATCGATGAAGTGTGGAGAGACAAACATGGTGTCTGTCACGTTGAGGGGAAAGACAAGATAGCGGTTTTCGGTCTGATGGGATACGCCCATGGAAAAGACAGGGGAATGCAGATGTTGTTGATGCGTATTCTGGGGCGGGGAAGGGCATCTGGACTTCTAGATTCCAGCGATGAAGTGCTTGGCATCGATACCTTCTTCAGGCGAATGGACTGGACGGGTTCAATGT
>JAFCZY010000364.1 GCA_019314105.1 Deltaproteobacteria bacterium | reverse complement strand
CAGGGTTCTCATGGGGAACAGCCTTTGCGCTGCACATTCCTGTAAACAAAAGACCAAATCCACCAAATTCACTGATAAGCTGCCGTAAGGCAATATGGCCAAGGCCTGCCATGGGTGCCAGCACGATCCTGTTATGGATGATGCGATCCTTTATGGCCAGGTCCTGTAAAAGGTATTGTGAAAGTTTCCAAGGTTTCATTATTTATTCACCAAAAAAGATTCCTTAAAATGGTGTTAACTAACCAGGAATACAGTGTTTTGTCAATAAGTTGTTTTATTTTTTAATAGAGGATGGCCTTGTCATTATGGTCTTGAATTCGTATTTTTTGGAATTTCATTTGCTTGACATAACCTACCAGCTATAATATCTTAAAATGTTATTTTTAAGGGATAAAAGCAATGACCAATACACATGAGCAAGAAAAAAAACAATTTAAAAGATTGTTTCAACAACAGGGTGTTGACCGGTTTGACTCCAGTTTTCAGGTTTTGGAAGCTTTTTTAAAACTGGAGCATCATGTCATCATTAAAGATATTCAGGCCCAGCTTAAAGCGGATGGGATCAGTCTTGATAATGGATTTGTATTAAACAGCATGGAGCTTTTGTGTCGGTTCGGATTTGCAAGCAAAATAGAGTTTGCTGACAAAGAAACTCAATATGAACACAGACACCTTGGATTGCATCATGATCATATGATTTGTACAAAATGTGGCGGCATACTGGAATTCAAGGATGAGGCCATAGAAAAACAACAGCTTAAGGTTGCAGATGCGTATGGGTTTCTCATGCTTCAGCATAAAATGGAAATATACGGTATTTGCGCCAAGTGTATGGAACGTCGCACTGAACTTGTGCCGCTTCATAAGGCGAAACAGGGAGAAAAGCTGATTGTAAAAGAATTTGATGCCGGTAGAAATATGCAGCTTCGAATCTCTTCAATGGGGCTTAAAATTGGGGATTTGATTGAAATTTTATCTTCTGGATTTGGTGGTCAGGTCGTGATTGCGATAGGAGAGAATCGCTTGATCTTAGGGAAGGGCATGGCAGAAAAAATAAAGGTTCAGCCTTTTGATCGGATAAAACCGCACCGCCATGATAGTCATCAGGAATCTAAGGATACTTTGAAAACTCCCTTATTGCTCAGTCAGATGAAAACCGGTCAGGAAGGTGTGATTCGAAAGGTTTCCGGAGAAAGCGTTTTAAGGCGGAGACTGCTTGAAATGGGAATTAACAGGGGGACAGCGATATATGTCGAAAAATATGCGCCTTTAAAAGATCCCATCGAATTAGTTGTCAAAGGATACCATGTGTCTCTCCGGGTGCATGAAGCGGCTAATATTTTTGTTGAAAACGTAAAATTTAGAAAAAGATAATATGACGAAGCAACTGACCATTGCCCTTGCAGGAAACCCCAATAGTGGCAAGACAACCATATTTAACAATCTCACCGGTGCCAGACAGAAAGTAGGGAACTGGCCGGGTGTTACGGTGGAAAAAAAAGAAGGAAAGTTAACGCATAAGGAATATGACTTAAAGATTGTTGATCTCCCCGGCACTTACAGTCTTACCCCATTCTCAATTGAAGAAATCACGGCAAGGGATTTCATTTTAAATGAAAATCCGGATATTGTTGTTAATATTATTGATGCCTCTAATCTTGAAAGAAGCCTTTTTCTGGCCATCCAAATCCTTGAACTGGGTCGACCTGCTTTATTTGTACTGAATATGGCAGATGTGGCAGAAGCAAAAGGGATTAAGATTAATGAAAAAAAATTATCCCAGTTATTAGGGTTGCCCGTTGTTTTTACGATCGGGAATAAAAATAAAGGCATTGATACACTGGTTGAGGCGGCGATTAAGGAAATCAGCCGGTTTAATGAAGGGAAAGAAAGCCGGGATATCCGATACAGTCAGGAGATTGAAGGGTGTATTTCAAAGGTTGAAACTGAGATTCTCCAAAGTGAAATAAATATGGACGGTGTGCTGAGATGGAATGCCATTAAAATTCTTGAAGATGATAAAATTGTTAAACAAAAATTCCAGGACTTGTCATCCCAGGCATCAGAAAAGATTTTTCAGACATCAGCGGTTTGCCGTAAAAGAATTTATGATTTATTTGAAGATGAATTTGAAATTGTGCTGACCGATGATCGATATGGGGTTATTGCGGGGATTGTAAAAGAAACAATAACTCATCTTGCCCGTAAACGCATTGATATGTCGCGAAATATTGATCTTGTACTGACGGACAGATTTTTTGGGATACCGGTATTTCTTTTTTTTATCTGGGCCATGTTTCAATTGTCCTTTTCCCTGGGGGCATATCCCATGGAATGGATAGATATGGCAGTGTCAGCATTGTCCGGCAGCCTTGTTATTATTTTTCTTCCCAATATTCTTATCCTGTTTTTTTGCATTGCGCTTTTTGAGGACACGGGCTATATGGCACGGGCTGCTTTTTTGATGGACAGAGTAATGCATACATCAGGACTTCATGGCAAATCGTTCATTCCCATGTTAATGGGATTTGGCTGTACCGTGCCGGCGATTATGGCCACGCGAACTTTGGAGAGTGAAAAAGATCGAATTCTAACGATCTTGATGACTCCCTTCATGTCCTGTTCGGCCAGGCTTCCGGTTTATATTGTCCTGGCAGGCAGCTTTTTTGCTGAAAGGGCGGGTACGGTTATCTTCAGCCTGTATTTTACAGGGATTATCATTGCTATTTTATCCGGCAGATTCTTAAGGGCTGTATTGTTTAAGGGGGCTGATGCTCCGTTTATTATGGAGTTACCCCCTTACAGAATGCCGATGTTAAAAAGTCTTTTGATCCATATGTGGGACAGAAGTAAAATGTTTTTAAAGAAAATGACCGGGGTTATTCTGATCGGTTCAATTATTATCTGGGCGCTTTCAAGTTTTCCAAGATCAATTTCTTATACGGTGGATTACGATAAAAAAATTAATACATTAAAATCTGATTATTCCCAGAAGATT
>JAFCZY010000363.1 GCA_019314105.1 Deltaproteobacteria bacterium | reverse complement strand
TCAATGGCATTGTTCACCTGGATTTCCCTACAGGCTTTGACGCATCTTCCACAAAGGATACACCTTGAAAAATCTCTGATAATAAAAGGATTGGCACGCTCTGTTTCATATTGGCATTTATTCAACGGCATCCCAAGGGTTTTGACCTGATACCGGTAGGCAAGGTCCTGAAGTTCACAATCTCCCCAGACCGGGCAAAGGTCCTCTTTGCCGTCACTTTTAAGGACAGAAAGTTGAAATGATGTCCAGTCATCTGTATCAAAATTTCGAATGGCGCAATTATGATTGCCGGAAGCCAGCAGTTTGCTGATATTCTTCCGACGTGCTTCGATAACCTTTGAAGATTCCGTAAAAACGATATCATCTTGTTTTGCTTTTGTTGCACAAGATTCAACCAGGTTTGCTTCGCCTTTTATTTCAACCAGGCATATCTTGCATGCCGTGGTTGGCATCGTGTTTTTTAAATGGCACAGGGTGGGAATGTCGATTTTATTTCGTTGTGCAACTTCAAGAATCGTCTCACCAGGTTCAAAGGTCAACTCATTTTCGTTTATTACTATAATATTACGGTCCATGATTATTTTCCCGGATATGATTTTATAACTATTTCACCAATTTGCCCTGACAACGAATAATTTTGTACACTGTCGGCCAATTAATGTCAATGTAGCGAATAAAATAAATTTTATTGATATTATTGACTTTTTATTTTTCAAGTGCCTATACAGTAGGGGATTATAGTGATATTAAAATAAATGAATAAAAATATAAATTATTAAGGATATAGTCATGTTTCAATCTATTTTAATGATGGGCGGACTTGGCGTTGCCATCGGTAGTGTATTGGTCATTGCTTCAAAAGCGTTTTATGTATACGAAGATCCAAAAGTTGTTGCAATCGATGATGCACTGCCGGGCGCCAACTGTGGCGGATGCGGGTATCCCGGGTGTAATGCCAATGCCCAAGCCATTGTAGAGGGAAAACAAGATGTCAATTCCTGTGTAGCTGCCGGGGATGATGTTGCCATGGCGATTGCGGGGATTATGGGCGTGTCTGTTACGGATAAGGAACCTGAATTTGCAGGGCCCGGATGCTATTATGGCAATGATGAAGCCGATATGGAATATAAATATCTTGGTGTTACGGATTGCAGGGCAGCCGCGTTGTTGTTCGGTGGGATGAAGGTGTGTCGGATCGGGTGTCTGGGGCTTGGCACCTGTGTGAAAGCGTGTCTGTTCGGTGCGTTGTCCATTGGCAGTGACGGCTTGCCTAAGGTTGATCAGGAAAAATGTACAGGATGTGGCGCCTGCGAAAGAGCCTGCCCTAAGCATATTATCCGGCTTACATCCGTGACCCGGAGGATCATGCGAGAATATACAAAGGAAGAGTGTATCACACCCTGCCAGAGGGCTTGCCCCACCGGGATTGATATTAAAAAGTATATCCGATTGATCAAAGAAGGCGATTTTGAAGGATCGGTTCAGGTCATCAAAGAAAGGAATCCTTTCCCAACCGTTATTTCAAGGATTTGTCCGGCTCCCTGTGAATTTAACTGCAGACGGCTTTTGCAGGATGAATCGGTTGCCATAAACCATTTAAAACGATTTGTCTGTGATTATGAAATGACTCAGGACAAGCGAATATTGCCGTATAAAGCACCGTCAACTGATAAAAAAGTGGCGATTATCGGTGGGGGAATTGAAGGACTGTCAACGGCTTTTTTTACTGCAAGGCTTGGTCATGATCCAACGGTCTTTGAAGCAACAGAGTCTTTGGGCGGTATCCTTCGTAAGGCCATTGACAGGAAAAGATTATCCATGGATGTGCTTGACTGGGATATTGAGGGTGTAAAAGAAATGGGGGTGAGCATCCACACAAATGCCAGAGCCGGTACGGATTTTACCATTGAAGCACTTTTAAAAGATGGTTTTCATGCCGTATTTACAGCCACTGGTGGTTGGGATTCCAGACTTGCAAGGGGAGATATTGATAAAGCTGAAACGGTTTTCCCCGGGGCATATCTTTTGATTGATCTTTTAAGAAGTAAAACAGATAAGAATATTTGTATATCATCAGGAGAAACTGTCGTGATTGCCGGCGGCGGCATCAGGGTGCCGGATGCCGTTGAAATTTTAAAAGAAAACGGGTCAAAGAACATCCTTGTTATTTCAAGAAAACAGCCGAATGATTCTTCTTTTGATTCAAAAGCCATTGATTACTTGACCAAAGTCGGTGTTACCATTATTTACAATGCTGGAATTACCCGGGTAATGGGTGCAAATGGGCAGTTAAAATCAATTGAATATGGTGAGCTTGATACAGGTGTGAAACATGTTCTTGATACCGATACCCTGATCATAGGGTCAGGAAGATTTCCGGAACTTGTATTTGTTCCTGCAAAAAAAGGAGAGCCCTATAAGGAAGAAGATCTGCTTGAGGAGAAAGACCCCTTGGCTTGGGAAGGTTTTGAACTGCAGAAAAAACCGGATGCAAACAGAGAATTAGGGTTGCTTTCGAATCAGGATGTCATCAGTGAATATCCTTCCGTAGTGACATCTAT
>JAFCZY010000362.1 GCA_019314105.1 Deltaproteobacteria bacterium | reverse complement strand
TCTTGGTGGTGTAAAATGGTTCAAATATCTTACTTATATTTTCTTTAGCAATACCTATACCTGTATCTGATATGGATACTTTGATCTCCTTTTGCGTCTTCCCGATCCCAGTGGTAACAAAAATATTGCCATTTTTTCCAATGGCAGCAAAGGCATTGTTCAAAAGGTTGATAAATACCTGTTTGATTTTTCCCTTATCCCCTTTCATTAATAACGGCGCTTTATGATATTCCTGTTTCACCATAACATGATTCAGGTTGAATGTATGTTCCACCACTCCTAAGACTTCTTCAATGGCGTCATTAATATTAAATATAATTATATTACTTTCACTGGAATAAGAAAAATTTAAAAGATCTGCAACAATTTTAGAACAAATTTTTGTCTGCTTAACAATAGTTGCCACATCATTATACATCTGTCCATTCTTTTCAACATCTTCCAGTAAAAGCTGGGCATATCCAAGGATAATACCAAGGGGCGTATTGATCTCGTGGGCGACTCCGGCGGCCAGACGGCCGACAGATTCCATCTTCTGAGCCTGGGTAAGCTGTTCCTGGACGGCTTTAAGCCGGGTAATATCCCTGCCGCTGCAGACAAGCCCCTTTACCCGGTCTTTTGTTTTTGAAACAGGAATTTTTACCACATGCATCCATTTTGGGCTTTTGGGTCCAGGCACTCTATTTTCTTTAACAAGGGGTATTCCTTTGGGCTTTTGGGTCCAGGCACTCTATTTTCTTTAACAAGGGGTATTCCTGTTTCAAGAATTCTTTTGTCCTCTCTATTATATTGTTCCACCTGGTTTCCAGAAAATAAATCATCATTTACCCTGCCGACAATATCTTCCTTGTTTTTATCCAACATTTCACAAAAGGCCCTGTTAACCGAAACATAGCGGCCTTCATGATCCTGTAGGGAAATAAAATCCGGTATGGCATCCAAAATCATCTGAAGCAGGTCTTTTTGTTCGTTCAAAATACTTTCGGCACTTTTCAGATCAGACAGGTTGTCTTTCAAAGACAGGGTCATGACATCAAAGCTTTCTGCCAGGGTCTGAATTTCATCTCCCGAACATCTTTTGTAAACCTCACATTGCTGACAGGAGTCAATTTTTTTGGCGTATTCCCCTTCAACACAGTCTGGACAAAGTGTTCCTACCAAATACCAGCATCGGTGATGATAATTTTTATATGCCGGGCATTCTTTCTGATGGCACTGCATAGTCTCCCAGCAAGTTCTTTTCAACAGCGGAGCAGTTCTGACATCAAGATTTCCCATCAATGCCTGTTCTGAGGACTCATGAAGTTTTTTGATACTCTTTGTCACAGGGTTGAGCAACAAGGTTCCGACGAAACCTGCAATGAGTATCGCTACAATTATGGTTACAACTACATAAATTATAATTTTATTAACCGCTTTTTCAGCTCGTGTTCGAAAAAGACCCAGTCGAAGGGTTCCCAATCGATTATCATTAAGAATAACAGGGATTGCATAATCATAAATCAATTGACCCCCAATATCCAGAAGCTGTATAGATCCTTTCTGGTTGTTCAAAACAGTATTTGCCGTCTTAAGCGCTACCGGGAATCCCTGTTTAAACGTATGGATCAGAGGATTCTCTTCCTCATCCAGAACAAAGGTATAAAAGATATCATCGCCCAATTGTACGGTTTCATCCACCAAGACTTTCATTCTCAAAAAATCCATACCCAGTATGGGTTCCACCATGCGGGCAGAAAGGCTTATGCCGATTGAAATTCCCCGGTTTTTTAATTCTTCCAGCATGGACTCTTTTACGACATGGCTGACCCAGAAAAAAATGACAAGACCCTGAATCAGGAGAAGAGAAAAAAAACCTAAATATATTTTACCACGAAATCCCAACTTCATTTATTTATGTCATCCCTTATTCATCAAGACTTATGCCCACTTTGACAGCCAATTGTCTCACAGAGTCAAAATCCGAATCGGAAGAGCTTATCACCTTAATAAAATCGGCGGCCTCTAATATTTCACGATGATCCTTACGATTAAAATTAAGTTTTTCAAACGCCTGTTTTAATTTTTCCACAATTTTTTTATCCAGATTTTTCCTGGCAGCATACATCCATCCCGGATATGAATCAGATATTGAAATGATCCGTATTTTATTGATATCAATTCTATCCACCACCACATCCAGGGAGCCTTCCCTTATGGTTCCAAAATCATATTTTCCGGTATAAACAGAAAGGACAACCTTTTCCTGCTTTCCTCCGGGACCCGGTGCAAAGGCAATCTCCTTAAAATCCATTTTTGTAATGCCATGATCAATGAAATGACCCAATGGAAATAGATAGCCACCTGCTGATGTTGAGTCCACGGCAATCCATCTTTTATTGCGACAATCGGATAAGGTCTGGATGGATGAATTATCCGCCCTGCAAATAATCTGCCCCCTGAAGCTGTCTTTGCCGTCCATTTCCACAATCCTGGCAAAGGCTTTTGCCCCATATCGATGGGCAATTTTTATATAAACAAAAGGATTGGAAAAAGAAATGTCAATTTTTTTCTGGCCCACCATTTTCATGTGCTGATCAAATGTATCCGGAAATATCTGCTTGATATTCAGCCCTGTTTCTTTTCGCAGATACTGAATAAGAGAATGATGACGGGTATGGGATACGGTATGGGAATATTGGGGAAGATAGGCATAGGTGATAACACCAAGCTCTTCTTTAATTACAATCTGCTCTTTTATGCTTAAATCTACTTTAATGGCAGATTCATCTTCTCCGCAACCCGGGAATAATAAAAAGAGAAGCAAAACCATCCATCCATATTTCACTTTTATTTCTCCTTTCTATTTTATTACCCTGGTTCTATCAGCAGATCAACCATAGCATATAGATAGTGTTTTAGCTAAAAATATTTTTATCCAACGCTGAGCCACAACCCATACGTCAGGCCTGAAATAATAGTGCAAATAGATATGGCTGCCACTGCAAAATCAGGATCACCTCCGATCTCTTTTGCCATGATATAGGTAAGGGTTGCGCTGGGAGAAGAAAGGATGATCAATCCCGGAAGATAATTGTCTGAATGAACAGATAAGACTTTAAATAATATAAATCCAATAGCCGGAGTAACATTTAAAAACCGGGGTTTTAATTTTTCAAAGGAAAGTGACGCACCAATAATCAACAGGGCCAGGGGCAATGCCATCCCCCTTAAAATATCCAAGGCTCTGTCAAGGATCAGGGGCATTGTTAGATTGAAAAGAGAGAAGAAAATGCCTGCCAGGGCAGACAGTATCACAGGATTGCCCATGGTTTTTTTTAAGGTATCAAACATCTGTGGACGGCCTGTATTTCCCCCGCTGTAGTATTGCAAGACAATGACGGCAAGGATATTCTGAAGAATCATTACAAATCCGGCTATAATCGCAGTTTTTACAAATCCGCTGTCTCCCAGATAGTAAAAACCAACTGCAAGACCGATATACCCGAGATTCCCGTGAAACGAGCATTGGATAAACGATCCTTTTGAGGGTCTTGCCATTTTCAAAAACCGGGTTGTTCCAAAAGCAATGACACTGATTGCCACCACTGAAATCAGTGTGATAATAATCACTTCAAGGTTCATCTGGGTGTTTAAGGCGGCTTTTGAAATGGAACTGAAAATCATGGCTGGAATGGCAATATAGTATACCAGGCGGTTACCCTGATTTAAAAAATCCGGTGTGATAAATCCTTTCTGTTTTGCAAATAACCCTAAAAAAATGATGATAAAAATCG
>JAFCZY010000053.1 GCA_019314105.1 Deltaproteobacteria bacterium | reverse complement strand
TCGCCTTTACCATTTCCTTTGATGATGTAACAGCAACGCTTTTTTGGGCCACGGCTCAGAATCAGACCGTTCCTGTGAAAATATTTGGTATGCTGCGAAACTCCATCAGTCCTGAAATTAATGCCCTTGGTGCGGTCATGATTGTTTTAACCGTGTCAATGCCTTTACTTGCCGGATATTTGTCCCGGCGATTTGCCAGGGGGAATCATAAGACATAAGTAAATACACAGACACTGGATGTTAGCTTGAGGTGTTTGAAATTTTAATCATTGCTAAGAGGAGAAAAAAATGAAAAAAGATTTGGAAAAGCGGTTGGATGATGTTTATGAAAGTTACAAAGAAGGGAAGATTTCAAGACGTGATTTTGTAAAATTTCTTGGCATCTCCGGCGCTGCAATTGGACTGATGGGTGGTCCTTTTGGGCTTGTACAAGACGCATTGGCAGCAAAATCCATCACCTGTCATTCCTGGGGTGGGTCAACCTCTGAAGCATTGAGAAAATTTGCCTTTGATCCTTTTACCAAAGCCACAGGAGTTAAAGTCATTGACGCGGCATTTACGGGTATGGCTGCATTTTTAACACAGGTAAAAGCCTCTTATCCCCCCGGCGGAGAATTTAATATCGCTCATTTAAGTGCTGTTTATGATTATGCCCGCTACACAGATCTCGGGTTTGGTGTTGAATTAGATGAAAGCAAAATACCAAATCTTAAAAATGTAATGAGCAAAATGACGAACACCCTGAAAGCCATCAGTAAGGGAACGCTTTCTGCTGTGCCCTATGATTTAGGCCAGACAGGTATTGCCTATAATACAGATAAAGTATCCAAGGAAAAAGCTGAAAAACTGGGCGCATCTTTATTATATGACAAGAGCCTTAACGGAAAACTGGGGTCATGGGGTGGAGATCACATCACAAACATGTGGTATGCAGCCCTTCATACAGGACAGGATCCTAATAATATCACAGATGAGAAAGCCATCTGGGCGGCGTTGAAAGAACAAAGAGGCATGATTAAAAAATATTGGGCATCCGGTTCTGAGTTGATGAGTCTTCTGGGAAATGGCGACATTTATGCAACGGTTGCCTGGTCAGGCAGAGTAGGATTACTGCAGAAAGAGGGTCATCCCATTGGATATCTCGCACCAGAAGGGACGTACTCCTGGATGGAATACATGTATGTCCTTAAGGGGACAGACCTTGATGTAGCACAAAAACTACTCAATTTCATGATTGAACCTGAGGCTGCCAAAGCCGTTGCCATCGGCCAGGGCTATCCGTCAAGTCTTGACCCGACAAAAGTTCCCATGCCGGATGAAATCAAAAAATTACCGGCATTTGACCCCACAGGCAAGTTAGAGGGGTATAAGTTTGCAGATCCTGCATATTGGAATGGCCATCAACTCGACTGGGCTGAAAAATGGGACAGGATTATGGCCGGTAAGTAAGTTAATCACAAATGTTTTCAGACCCCGGCCAGGCCGGGGTCTGAAAATTAATTTTCTCGAAGATTACGTTAATGGATAATTGGGGAGCGTATGGCTTTGAAACAGGAAAAAGACCCTGCATTTGTAAAATTTAAAGGGATTGAAAAACGGTATGGAAAAGTTGTTGCCGTTAAAAAGATGGACCTTGAAATTCCGGAAGGGTCTCTGGTAACCCTTTTAGGCCCATCTGGATGCGGCAAAACAACACTTTTGCGAATGCTTGCAGGTTTGGAGGAACCCACCCATGGTGATATTTTTATCAAGGGTAAACGGATTAATGATACACCCATTCACAAGAGAAACCTGGGCATCATTTTTCAGAACTATGCACTTTTTCCCCATAAAACTATTTTTGATAATGTGGCGTTTGGACTCAAGTACAGGAGTGCGTCAAAAGCCATTATGAAAGAAAAAGTTGAAAAGGCCCTGGAAACCGTCCGGCTTCCGGGAGTTGGGGACAGGATGCCGTCCCAGTTATCCGGTGGCCAGCAACAGCGTATTGCCCTTGCAAGAGCCATTGTTATTGAACCGGATGTGTTGTTGATGGATGAGCCCTTATCAGCTCTTGATGAAAATTTAAGGGAAGATATGAGAAGAGAGATCGACAATCTTCAACAGGCTTTGGGAGTGACAACTATCTTTGTTACCCATGATCAAAGAGAAGCATTGTCCATGTCAGATAAGGTAGTGGTCATGAAAGATGGATTTATTCAGCAGGAGGGTGACCCTGAAGAGGTTTATAATAATTCAATCAATCATTTTGTGGCAGATTTTCTAGGGCACTCCAATTTTATCAATGCCATTGTAAATGAGAAACAAGGCGATTATTTGAGTGTAACTCTGGAAGATAACACTACCTGTCTTGCGGTTCCGGCAGGAACATTTAACAAAGGGGACAAAGTGGAAATGGTCATCCGGGCGCAAAAATTTAACCTGGGTTACAGAGCCGAGCATGTTCCGGAACAAGGGGAGAATGTTTTTTTTGGGAAAATTGTGGATCGAAGTTATATGGGAGGGGAAGTCAGTTATTTTATAGAACTTGATAACAAGCTTGTGTTGCATGCGATCAATTTCGTCAAGCGATCTCCCTACCGGCGGGGTGATGAGGTGTCAATGAAAGTCGCTCCTGAACATTGCCGATTACTTAAAATTTGATGACTATAGATTTTTCAGAGCATAAAATGATCAGAAAAAGTTTTGACTGGATTAAGAAAAATCTTGATCCTTTAATCAGTTATATTATTCTTGAAAACGATTTAAACAAACAGGCAGACTCTATTTTTTCAGAAGCTCTTATGACATATCAATATTTGAAAAAGGGAAATTATGCCTGGAAAAAGGTTTATGATTCCAAAGATTTAAAAGAATACCTGGTCATACAGATCGATCCGGAAAATGAAGATGAAACATTGGGAAAAGTTATGGGATATGGATTTTCAAAAGATATTGTATCCTATTTATACAAAGCAGAAAAATAGTTGTAATGAGTGAAAATGTCCTATAATAAAGATGTTTTTGTAAAAATTAAAAATGAAATTTTTGGTTAAAGGAATATGGCTATGGAAAGTTACGATCGTTCACTAAACATAGTGTTCAAACATTCAGGGAAAAAAGTAGAAGTCAGTCTGGCCGCTTTGACAAAAGCCGTGATTGGATTTCTTGATATCTATGGGACGATACCGCTTGCAGGAAAACAATTTTGCAAGATCACAAAAGAGGGCAACGGGGCACAAAAATTTTCCACTCTTTTGAAAAAAACAGGATATCCAAATGATCCGGAAGGGTTTTTTACCGGGATTTTGTCGGACATTGCTAATGGGGAAATGAAAAAAATAAGTGTGAATCAGATTGAGATGCCGCATCTCATGCTCATGGCAATCCTTGAGCAGGTTCTTCCGGGATATGGATATATTTCCATTAAAAATACCCGTCAGCTTGAGCAAGCCACTCATTTTGGTGTTCCTGAAAAAGATCGTGCCGGACTCCAACAGGTGATTGAAACATACCCGGTAAGACTGTCACGCCATACCATTCGTCAAATGCTGGTATCAAGGGATGTGGCCTATCAGTATCTGCCGTTTATTGAAGAACTGGATTCCGGTGGTCATACCAACACATGGATCGGTCAATTCCATGACGGTCTCTTGGAACAGATGTACCAGAACCGCGTCATCTTTCTTTTAAACATGAGCTGTCCGGTTTATTGCAGGTTTTGTTTCAGAAAACATAAAGATTCCAGAAATGAAAAAAACCCGACGGTGGCGGGTGTTCAAAAAGCAGTTCAGCATGTAAAGGATTCTCCGGCCGTCAAAGAAATTGTTTTAACTGGAGGGGATCCCTTCATGAACCGGGCCAATATGGCAGCTACCATAGACGGGCTTATGAAGGTGGAGCATGTTCAGACACTGCGTCTTGCCACACGATCCATTGCTTATTATCCGGATCTTTTTCTTGAAAATGAAGGCGCTTATCTGAAATACCTTAAGCAAAAAAGCTTTGAACTTCAGCAGCACGGCAAAAGGATGGAAGTGGCCACCCATTTTATTCATCCGGATGAAGTATCGCCTGAAAGCCTTGAGATTATAACGGATCTTGTCAACACTGGCATTGCCGTGTATGTCCAGACACCTTTTTTAAAGGACTGCAATGACAAAGGTCCTGAACTGGTAAGACTTTTCTCCCTGTTGCGGGGCGCGGGCGCCGAACTTCATTATATTTATATCCCCTGCAGTCCCATCCACGGGAACAGCATTTATTGGACAACCCTGTCCGAAGGGATAGGGATTGCCAATCATCTTCGGGCCCACCTGTCTGACAGGGTTATTCCGAGCATCTGTACGGCAACCCCCATCGGAAAAATTGACTGGTATACCAGTGGATGGGCAGTGGAAAAGGTGAAAGACAATGAAAATTTTGTCTGGATCAGAACACCCTATACGCCGGATTATTTTAAAGCCTTTGCCCCTCTTGCCGGTGAGCTTGATAATATAAGGGTGAATGATGAGGGTACCATTGATATTCAGTATATGGCACAGATCGGTGATGAATCTCTTTTTCATGGGCCCAGACCTGAAAGAATCGTGAGTGAAAAAAAATCTGTTTCAATAGACGATATTAAAACGCTTAAAACTCTATTAATCAGTGAAAGGCAGACAGGGTTGTCCATTGTGGATACAGGTTGTGAAAATCTTTTGCGGCTCCATGAAACAAGGGTTGAGATTGATGCCAGAGCGCAAGAAAGCGAGATTGATTACATCAGATCAGATGACAGGATTAGTGATGTCATCATATCCTCGTCAATGGATGCCATAGAGTCTCTTTTTTACATTAAACACCTCATTAAAAGTTTAAAGGATATTCCCCATGTGAATGCTGTCCGACTGGTCAGCATGAAGTTTAACTCTGAGCCCCAAGCCTATACAAGAGCCGTTATCAATACCCTTGGGGAGTTGAATAACCTTTGTGTGGTGAATCCCTTAAGACTGGAAATCGAAACCTGGTTTACCTTAGGCAATGAGATAACAAATGAACATGAAAAACTTGTCAGAAGGCTGAACAACAAAGGAATAACTGTGTATTGCAACACGGCCCTTTTAGGAGGGGTAAATGACTCTGATGACCCCATTCATTCCCTTGCCTATAGTGTGCGAAAAGCAGGAATTGAATTTCATCACATCTATGTTGCAGGCCTTCCTATCCAGAAAAAGTGGAATGTCGACCATCCTGTGGATTCCTATGATGTAATTGATATTGCCACAAAAGTCAGAAGAGAAGGATCCGGAAGGGAAATCCCGCGATATATAATTTCAACGCTGCTGGGTGAAGTGGATTATGGTTTGACGTCATCTTTTGTTCACGACAAGGATCAACTCAAAATAAAGCTTGGCTGTTATGACGTATCTTATTATAAAGGCATGGATAAAAATTTTGTGCTTCCCAAAGGTATTACCACAGACGATGGTTCTCCTGTAGTACCGGTCCCGGGGCTAATAAAAGCAAACAGATTCCCGGTTTCATAAGATAAAGGTAAAAATGATGAGATACCCCTATATCGCTTACAGTGCAAAGATTAAGATTCACCCTGTTTTTAAAAATCTGGCAGGTGATCCCCTGATCGTAGACATGTCAGTTGACTCCCCCCTTTTTGATGCCATTGATGTCAGGAATCAGAAAGGGTTTCAAAAACTTCTGGATGACATGATGAAAGATCAATACACTTGGGGTGTTTCATCCTATCTTGAAAATCGGGAAATCGTTCTGTCGCAATGCCCCCAGATGGTTGAAGAGCAACGGTTTTACCATCTGGGGCTTGATGTGATTGTTCCCTTGGGCACTCCCCTGCATGCCCCTTTGGATGCAAGGGTCATGGAAAGCGGATATGAGGCGGGCGAAGGGAATTATGGCGGCCATGTCCTTTTAATGCATGAAAGCCCCTATTTCGACACTTTTTACAGCTTTTACGGCCATTTAAACAAAGGAAAGCTCCCTGCTATCGGTATCGGATTTGTGGCCGGAGAAGCCTTCTCCTATATCGGGGATTTCCATGAAAACGGGAACTGGTTTTACCATACCCACCTCCAAATCATTACACAAAAGGGACTTGATCGAGGGTATCTTTCCAAGGGGTATTGTGCGGCCAAAGATCTGGCTATAATGGATGAGCTTTGCCCGTCGCCTTTGTCCCTGTTTAAAATCTGAATCAGGCTTTCTCACAGATTAATCAGTCTTGAATTTTTTGTAAGTAAGTGTTACCTACCGTTTTGATATTGGGAGGTAAAAATACAAATGAAACTGACAGATATCCAAAACCGGATTAATGTTAAATTACAATCACCTTCAAAATCCATAGTTGAAGATGAAGCAAAAAAAATATTCGCCTTATTTGATATCCCGGTTGTGAAAGAACAGCGGGAAACAGATATAAACCAAATTCTAAAGGCCTGCCCCAAAATAGGTTTTCCTGTAGTGATCAAAGGGATTGGTGCAACTATTTTACATAAAACAGAATCAAACCTGGTTTGGGTTGGATTAAACACTGAAGATCAGGTACGGGATGCTGTTAAGGAAATGCAAACGTCTGCAAAAAATGATATCGAAGCCTTTCTCATACAACCAGTGGTGTCAGGCAAAAGAGAGTTTGTTGCCGGCATGTTCAAAGACCCTCAGTTTGGCCCGGTCATTGTGTTCGGTCTGGGAGGGGTATTGACCGAAGCATTAAAAGATATTGTCTTAAAAATTGCTCCGTTAAATGATGCGGACATGGAAGATATGTTTGAACAATTATCCTCAAAAAAACTTTTAAACGAGTTCAGGGGTGAAAAAGCAGTCGATAAACAGGCAGTTAAAAAAATTCTCAAAGGATTGTCAGATATGGCCCTGGCATATCCGGATATTAAAGAAATGGATATCAATCCGCTGATCATACAGCCGGATGGCTCTCCTGTTGCTGTGGACGGTCTGATTGTGCTGGAAAAGAGGAAAGAAGAAAACCACAAGACGTATAAGATTGATTTGAAAAAGCTTGCCTCCTGTTATTATCCAAAGTCCATCGCTTTTATCGGCGCATCTGCCACTCCGGGAAAATGGGGGCATATGCTGTTAACCAATACCTTGTCCCGGGAATATAAGGGCAAGGTTTATCTGGTAAATCCCAGGGGTGGAAAAATAACCGGGCGAAAGGTATATAAATCCGTCATAGAAATTAAAGATGATGTTGAGTTGGCAGTGGTGACCATTCCGGCAAATAAAGTGATTGATCTGATACCGGATTTGAAAAAAAAACATATCAAAGGGATGTTGTTAATTACTTCCGGATTCAGGGAGGTGGGTGAAGACGGGGCAAAATTAGAAAAAGAGCTGGTGAAAGTTGCTCATGATGCGGGAATATTAATTTTTGGGCCCAACACTATGGGGGTATGCAATCCCCATATTGATTTTTATTGCTGTGCTGCCCATGCATATCCGCTGCCGGGTTCTACCGCTCTTGTATGCCAGTCAGGAAATATGGGAACCCAGCTTTTGGCCTTTGCCGAGCAGCAGGATATCGGTATCCGGGCTTTTTCAGGGTCGGGGAATGAAGCCATGGTCACCATTGAAGATTATATGGAGGCCTTTGAAATTGATGACCTGACAAGGACGGTGGTGCTTTATATTGAAAGCATAAAGGACGGTTCAAGATTTTTTAAAAGTGCCGCAAGAGTATCCATGAAAAAACCTGTGGTAGTTTTAAAGGGCGGCAGAACCAACATGGGGGGAAGAGCAGCAGCAAGTCATACCGGGGCTATGGCTTCGGATACAAAGGTATTTAATGCGGTCTGCAGGCAGGCCGGTATTATCCAGGTGAATCAACCCATGGAACTTCTGGATTTGTCTGCGGTGTTTTCATCCCTGCCACTGCCAAAGGGAAACCGGGTGGCCATCATGACCCTTGGAGGCGGATGGGGGGTGATCACAACAGATCTTTGCGCAGAACACGGACTTGAGGTGCCAAAGCTTTCCCAGGGTATTATTGAACGGCTCAACCAGATTCTGCCGCCATTCTGGAGTCATGGAAACCCTGTTGATATTGTGGGGGAAGGTGATCCTCATATTCCCAAAACCTGTCTGGAAGAGCTGCTCAAATGGGACGGGTGCGATGCGGTCATTCATCTGGGTATTCATGGGAAAAGGGTGTTGGTCAATAATATGATTGAATCGGTGCTCAGAACAGATCCTGATATTGACAGGGGAACCGCACAAGTTTTTAAGGATGCAATACTGCAATTTGAAGAGGACTATACCCAATATGTTGTCAAGTTAACCCGGAAGTATGAAAAACCGGTTCTGGGGGTAAGTCTTTTGACCGATGAAATCAGTAAAACCCTTTACAGAGTTGATGGATACGAATACAAAAGTGTGTTCTTCCCCTCCCCTGAAAGAGCAGTTAAAGCACTTTGGGGAATGCACCAGTATCATAATTGGCGTAAAACCCATTCAAATTTTAAACAGGGTTAAGGGTTTTTTAAATAATTGTTTATTGGCCCTTTCAAGGTTTGTCCTGCTGGATATGATAGCTGTCCCTTTTTGCCTCTCATCAATGGTGAAATACTTTTTGGCAATGGTTTGAATTCTTTTTTTATCAAGTCGCAATAATGAATCTTTGAACTGCTGGCGAATGTTATCATCAAGTTTTGTGATATCCCTGTAAAAGGCT
>JAFCZY010000052.1 GCA_019314105.1 Deltaproteobacteria bacterium | reverse complement strand
AATCTGATAATTCTTAATTTAAGGGAAATTCAATGAAAAAAAGCATCATAAAAAGTACTGGGATGTTTGTACCGCCTAATCTCGTTACCAACCATGATCTTGAAAAAATGTTAGATACTTCAGATGAATGGATAAAACAAAGGACGGGAATTGAACAAAGATACTGGATCAACCCGGAGGGTGTAACCGGTGCGTCTGATCTGGGGTTTGAAGCGTCTAAAATAGCTTTGGACAATGCCGGATGGGAGCCTGAAGATCTTGATTTTATTATTTTTGCAACACTCAGCCCTGATATTATGTTTCCCGGTTCAGGATGCCTGCTCCAGGCAAAACTGGGACTCAATTCTACGCCTGCATTGGATATCAGACAGCAATGCACCGGCTTTCTTTACGGTCTTGCCACAGCAGATGCTTATATAAAAACAGGTCTTGCCAATAAAATTCTTCTGGTGGGGGCAGAAGTACACTCTTCAGGTCTTGATAAATCCACCAGGGGGCGGGCTGTTACGGTTATATTCGGTGACGGGGCAGCAGCCGCATGCATAGAAGGCGTTGAAACTGATAAAACAGCAGGTGTGCTGGCATCTGTACTTCATGCGGATGGCAATTTTGCCGAGGCATTGACTGTTGAACTTCCTGCATCAAGACTTCCTGTGCGACTGCCGCCGGATGTGCCGATTGATGATGCAAGATACTATCCTGTCATGGATGGTCCGGCTATATTTAAAAAAGCAGTCAGGATGATGCCAAAGGTTATAAAGGAATCTCTTGAAAAAGCACAAATGGGTCTTGATGAAATCGATTTGATTATCCCGCATCAGGCCAATATGAGAATCAATCAGGCCCTGGGACAATTTTTAAAATTAGATGACGATAAAATATTCCATAATATTCAAAAATACGGGAATGTCACCGCTGCAAGTATTCCGCTTGCATTGCATGAAGCCATGGAACAGGGGCGTATTGGCAAATCCGGTGATGTCGTTCTTTTTACAGGTCTTGGTGCCGGCCTTACCTGGGGCAGTGTGATTTATAAATTTTTATAATGATCCTTTAAATAAGGTATCAAGATAAAATTTTGTTGCGGGATCAAGGGAATTAAAATCAACTGTCTTATCGTCATTGTTTTTCTTTCTGATTTGATCCCGGATATCAGACGTCAGCACTTTGCCCAGTTCAACCCCGAATTGATCAAAGGGGTTTACGCCGAGGATAAATCCTTCGTACACGGTTCTTGCTTCATAGAATGCCAGGAGCAACCCCATGCTTTCAGGTGACAGATCATTGATGAGGATGGTGGAAGAAGGTCGGTTTCCTGTAAATAATTTTGCCTTGTTCTCATGATCTTTTCCGATTGCCAGGGCCTTGGCCTGTGCAATCATATTGGCCCATAATTCCTGATGATTGTAAATTCCTTTTGATTTAGCCTGATCCTTATTATAAACCGGTTTTACAACCCCGATAAATTCTATGGGGAACGGACTTCCCTGGTGGGCAAGCTGGAAAAATGAATGCTGTGCGTTGGTCCCGGGCTCGCCAAAAATAATAACCCCGGTTTGATGATCAGTCATTTTACCGTCAGATGTTACGCCTTTACCAAGGCTTTCCATAGATAGCTGCTGTACATGGGGCGCAAGTTTGGACAAGGCACTGCAATAGGGAATAATGGCCTGGGCCGGATAGTGTAAAAAATTAGAATTCCATATGCTGATCAATGCGGCTGTCAAAGGAATATTTTTTTCCTCCGGGGCATTTAAAGCATGCAGGTCCATATCATGACAGCCTTTCAGAAAACGACTAAAAATATCAAATCCAAAGGCAAGACTTAAGGGAAGGCCGCCGACTGCCGAGGTCACAGAATATCTTCCGCCAATAAAATCAAACATATGAAACGCCCCTAACCCCGAGGTTGAGGGATCATCACCAGGGCTGCCTTTTGCCGTAATCGTCATAAGATGTTTTGAAGGCTCAAGATGATGATTCTTTAAAAACAACAGGGTCTGGTTAAGGTTGGCAAGGGTTTCGGTTGTGGTATATGATTTTGAAATGACAACCCAAAGGCAGGTTTCAGGGTCAATGGATTTAATGATCTGTCCGAAATTATCAATATCCACATTGGTTAGAAAATGAAGGTTAATAAGCGGGTCCATACTATGTTTTAATGCGGTGTAAACAAATTCGCACCCCAGATAAGAGCCCCCGATTCCAATGATAACCGCATCGGTAAATGGTTTTCCCGTAGACCCTTTCAATTCTTTATTATGAACTTTTCGGGAAATTTTTTTTATCTCTTTATTTACTTGCTTGATTTCTGAAATAATATTTATATCATCCAACAGGATAGTATCATGGGTAAAATCTCTTGTGGCAGTATGAAGGGCGGCTCTATTTTCAGTTACATTAACAATTTTGCCCGACGCCATTTTTGAAAACAACTCTTTTGCTCTGGTTTCTCTGGCAAGGTCAAATAATTCATGGAGCAAAATATCATCTATTCTTTGTTTGGAAAAATCATAGAAAAATCCTTCCTGTTTTAATGAGAATTTTTCAAGCCGGTTCTTATTTTGAATCAGATTTTTTAAATGAAATTTTTTGTCTTCAAAAGTTTTTGAAAGACGGTTTAGATTTTGACAGGTATTACAGGTACTAAATTTCCCCCGGGCCATTATAATCTCCCTTTTTAATGTCTTGTGTCATACATTCAGATAATTGGCCGGGGGATATATCGAGGCGACAAAAAATTTTATTTTCCAGGTCCACTGTATTTGCCCACATGATCTGAATATAGTCTTTAAATTCTTTGTTCTTTCCATATCGTAATTTGATGTATTCAAGCCTTTTTTCTAACGGCACCACCTTATCATGTAATACCCTTTTATCGGAATAATTGACTATTTCCTGCTCTAAAACCGGAGAATCATTTTCATAAGAATCCAGAATGACATGTTGGCGTACGATGTCTCCTACTTCTGGATATCCCAGTTCAGTTAACATCAGACCCCCGGTTTCGGAATGGCTCTCTTTTGTATCAAAGCTTCTGGTTTTTGTTATATCGTGAAGCAGTGCTGCAGAAATTACTAGCTGAGTATTAAGATGGGGAAAATATTTTTTAAGCTTCAAACAGATAAACTGTGCAATATTGGAAACCATGATAGAGTGGTCGACAATATGATCCATCATCTCCATTTTTTTGATCAGTTTAAAACACTCTTTTTTAGATGGTATGTTCATAGGACCTTATTTTAATTTAATCAGATTAAATTACTTCAAATGACAAAATAGTATTGAAGTTATACCCTTTACTGTTATGATATAAAAGGATTTTTTTAAGGTGATGATACGATAAAATGTTGAAAAAAATAATTTCAGGCGGACAAACCGGCGCAGACAGGGCAGCGCTTGATGTTGCCATTAAATTCAATATTGAACATGGCGGATGGATTCCAAAGGGTCGCAAAACGGAAAAAGGCCCCTTGCCGCTGAAATATCGGTTGAATGAAATGGATACGGCTGATTACAGGGCCAGAACAGAGCAGAATATCGTTGATTCCCATGGTACTGTGATTATCTCCCGTGGTGAGCTTACCGGGGGATCAAAGCTTACCCAAAGTTTTGCAGAATTTATCGGCAGGCCGAATTGTTATATTGATCTGTTAAATACAGAAGAATTTGAAGCATCCATTATTTTAAAATCTTTTATATTGGAAAATGAAATTCAAACTTTAAATGTAGCAGGTCCCAGATTGAGCCATCATCCCGGGATTTACATGGATGTCAAAACGATTCTCGAAACCATGCTCTATCTTCTATTTCTGGATACGCATCAGGATGAATGTCTCAAAGAACACATTCCTGCAGGCCCTGTTAAAGAGAATTTTCCTCAAACCCTGAAAGAAGCCATAGATTCGCTGTGTGACGATCTGCCGTTAAAAACCAAAATATTTATTGCAAGACTTGAATCTCACAATATCCACAGTCTCTATTTTACACTGCTGGAATATGTCAGGCAACGTGTAGGGTTTGACAGGGGGAATCCCCCCTTTTTAAAAGAGTGTTCCATTAAGATGAAGGATGACAAGTGTACCATTGAAGATGCTGTCATGGAGATTTTAAAACAGTTTAAACAACATCTTGAAAAAGATCATCTATTGAGGAGGGTTAAATGATCCCCATTCGAGATACACAACCCTCCAATTGTGTTCCTGTCGTGACGTATTTCCTCATAGGAATGAACCTGCTGGTGTTTATCCTGCAAATTCAAACCGGATTCGATAGTAAAACTTTTTTTTATTCTTATGGGTTGGTGCCGGCCAAATATACAGTCCATGAGGTATCCAAATATTTTTCAACAGGCAATCAACTGTTTTCCATTTTCTCTTATATGTTTTTGCATGGTGGATTTTTACATTTCATTGGAAATATGTGGACGTTGTATATTTTTGGAGACAATATCGAAGAACATTTCGGTTCATTAAGATTTTTAGGGTTTTATTTGATTTGCGGTATCATTTCAGGGCTAGCCCATTTTTTTTCGAATCCCGTATCCATGGTGCCGACCATTGGTGCCAGCGGCGCCATTGCCGGTGTCATGGGCGCTTATTTTCTACTGTATCCGAAATCACAGATTTTAACCGTTATTCCCATTATTATCATACCCTTTTTTGTTGAAATACCCGCATTTATTTTTCTTGGGGTCTGGTTTTTAATCCAGTTTTTAAATGCAGCGGGTGAAACCGCCGGATCAGGTATTGCCTGGTGGGCACATATCGGAGGATTTATAGCAGGGCTCGTATTGGTCAAGCTGAACAAAAAACTGCCGGAAACCGGCACAAAGCAGAAGATCAGTCAATTTACCGCTAAAAAGAGCACTCCAAAGCTTCAAATGATTGTTGCATCCGGCAAAGCGGACAGCTCTGATCTTTATGGAAATATTGATATTACATCCATTGAGGCCATTGCCGGTACCCATAAAATGGTGACCATTCCCTGGGGATTTTATAAGCCCCTGTACAAGGTTAAGATTCCTGCCGGGATAAAACACGGCACTCGATTAAGACTTTCCGGAATGGGTAAATCCCTTCCAGATGGCAGAAAAGGGGACATGTACCTTACGGTGAATATTAAAAATACGATTTTATAAAAAACAGGGGGTTGCCCCGATTGATTTTTCCAATATCCTCTTATAATAAATGAAGGAGTGCACGGTATGACAAATGAAAGAACCTTTAAAGCGCTTGTGGTAGAGAAAGGTGAAGGCCAACTGGTGGCGACGGTGAAGCAGCTGACACTTGCAGATCTCCCCCGGGAAGATGTGCTGATTCAAGTAGACTATTCCACCTTGAATTATAAAGAGGGCCTGGGATTTGCAAACCGCAATAAAATATTTCGCATTTTTCCGATAGTACCCGGCCTTGATCTGTCAGGAACTGTGGTTGAATCGAAGTCTCCCAATTTCAAACCCGGCGACCAGGTGATATTAAATGGATGGGGTGTGGGAGAGAGATACTGGGGTGGTTATGCGCAGATGGCCAGGGTCAAATCTGATTTTTTGATCCCCCTTCCCAAAGGAATGGACACCAGGAAGGCTATGGCCATCGGTACTGTCGGCTACACGGCTATGCTCTTAACCATGACCCTGGAAGAAGCCGGGGTAAAACCGGACAGTGGCCCGATCATTGTCACCGGTGCCGCTGGTGGAGTGGGCAGCAACGCGGTAGCCATTCTTGCCAAACTTGGCTATGAAGTAACTGCCCTCACCAAAGCGGGGCAGGAGGTTACCCACGATTTTTTGAGGCAAATCGGAGCCAAAGAGTTTGCCGGCGGTAAAGAATGGTCGGAAAAACCAGCACCTCTTGAAACCCAGAAATGGGCCGGTGCAGTTGATACCGTCGGCAGTAACGTACTCGCCCGGATCATTTCTGAGATGAATTATGCCGGATGTGTGGCGGCCTGCGGACTGGCAGGAGGGTTCGATCTGCCCATTACAGTAATGCCATTTATTTTGAGGGGGGTTAGCCTGAGAGGGGTTGATTCGGTATCATGCCCTACTCCAAGAAGAATAGCAGCCTGGGAGCGATTAGTGACAGATATCCCCGACACAGCCCTGGACAAAATCAATAAAGTAATAAAACTCGATGAGGTTCCCCAGTACGCCAGGGAAATCCTGGCAGGTAATATTACCGGGCACATTGTGGTCGATGTCAACGCCTGATACAGTTAGAATATCAATAGGGATAAACAGAAAACAATATTAAGAGGAGTCATTATTTTATGGGTAACGTAACAGCAGGTACTAAAATTCCTTGTCGTGTATGCAGAACGCTTGATGTGGGGGACTTCTCCATCCTACATCAGCTCACCTGGTTCAATATGGCAGTTCACAGCAATTCCGAGTATGCTAAAGGAACCTGGTTCAAGGAACGCTCTCTGGCGGGCCCGGTCATATTTGCCGTCGCAGACGGTTTGGTCCACCATGCGGACAATATTGCAGAACTTCTGGCCCGGGACGGATATGAAATCTATGCTTACATTGGCGTCGACAACATGAAGATCACCTCTCCGGTGTTATTTGGGGATACCCTCAGGGCTGATGCAGAAGTGGTTGAACTTCGTTCCACCAAAGACCCGAAAAAGTTCCTGTTTATATACAAAAACAAAACCTATAACCAGCGTGATCAGCAGGTAATCGAATACCAGACGACCATGATAGTCACTAAGAAAGAGTAAGCAATAGTCAAAGAGGCAGAAAACAGAAAGATGAAAAGAGTCTATCTTGGTGCTCAAAAACATGCAGTCGGGTTTTACAAAAAACTGGGGTTTTTTGTCTATGGTGATCCCTATATTGAAGTAAACATTGAACATATCTATATGGAAAAAATCAGCCTGGGCTGAAGTCATAAAAAAGTGACTCAAATAACTATAACGAACTCTCAGATACTAAGGATTTACAATGACTGATCGAAATATTTCCTGTCAGTTGAATGACACACAACACAAGCATGATGCCTCATTATTTAATTTTGCTAATGATAAGATAGCTGTGAGTGTGGTTAATTTCCATAAAAGCCTGCCCAACTATAAGCCGACACCACTTATCAGGTTGTCTTCGCTTGCTGATAAACTTGGAATTGAGGGATTGCTCGTCAAAGACGAAAGCCAACGCTTTGATTTAAATGCATTTAAAGTTTTAGGTGCCAGTTATGCTATCGCTAAGGTTATAGGAAATGAATTGAATTTGAATGACGATGAATTGACTTTTGAAAGAATCGTGTCTGAGCAATCTAAATTTAAAAAAATCACATTTGCTACTGCAACAGATGGTAACCACGGCAGGGCTGTCGCCTGGACAGCGGAAAAATTTGGCTGCAAAGCTGTTGTGTACCTGCCGAAAGGCTCCTCTTTGGCACGGTTAAAAGCAATAAAGCAATTTGGAGCTGAGGCATCAATTATAAATCAAAATTATGATGACACGGTTATTTATGCTGAAAAAACGGCAAAAGAGAATGGGTGGATTTTGTTACAGGATACCTCATGGGCCGGGTACGAGGAAGTACCGATACATATTATGCAGGGTTATTTCACATTGATAACTGAATTTCTTTGCCAGGAACAAGAAATATGGCCAACACATGTTTTTTTACAAGCGGGTGTCGGGTCTTTGGCTGCGGCCATTTTAGCCTGCTTATGCAGTTTCACTGATAAAACAACACCCATATTTGTAGTGGTTGAACCTCACGGTGCGCCCTGTCTCTATGAGTCAATAAAATCGTGTGACGGTAAGCCTTTTAAGGTGACGGGTGATTTGCCAACTATTATGGCCGGTCTTGCTTGTGGTGAGCCCAGCCATATAGGGTTGCCAATACTAACTGCTGCTGCAAGCGCTTTTATTAAATGTTCAGATGATGTGGCCCGGCGGGGAATGAGGGTTCTTGGAAACCCTTTGGCTGGTGACCAGGCAATTATATCCGGTGAGTCTGGTGCGGTAACGCTTGGGCTGGTTTACGAACTGCTTTCCAATAAGCGGTATAGTCATTTAAAAGAAGATCTGTGTATAACGAATAATTCTAAAATATTATTGTTTTCGACAGAGGGAGCTACTGACCCGGAAGCGTATCGTGAGGTTGTCTGGTCTTAACAGAAATAGTTCAAAGAGGGTCACTATTGGCGTATCCATTTTCTGCCGACAACCATATAAACAAGGACAGATCCCAGAATCAGATATCCAAACATCTCAGCATTTTTTGTTTTAAAAATAAACGAAAGGGTAATGATAATTGATGCGCTGGTCAGAAAAAAAATGGGTTTAGGGATCTGCTTAAGGATTACCCGTCCAAAATGGACAAACCGGATATGACTTATCATTAATCCGACAGAGACACAGGTGATGCCCCACAATATGGCTGGCGGTGCAACAAGGGATGCGCCTAAAACGATTAATGCGCCTGCAGGACTTGGGAGTCCGTTGAAGATGCCCTCAGGAAGATCAGTCCGTTTTTTATCTATTGCAACAAACCGGATAAGGCGAAAGGCAACCCCAATAATAAAAATACTGGCGATTCCCCATGCCAGTGAACCGCCTATTTCTATAATCACATAGGCCGGCGCCAGTCCAAAGCTGACAAAATCCGCAATATCATCCAGATAAGGACCATATTTGGTTCCACCGTGCTTTAGCGCCATACGACCGTCAAATAAATCAAACAATTGCCCGATAATGATAATACAAATTGCC
>JAFCZY010000361.1 GCA_019314105.1 Deltaproteobacteria bacterium | reverse complement strand
TTCAAAAAGTCTTCCGGCTTTTCCCCTTTGCCATATCCTCTGGTATGCGAAGTCAATTCGTCTTCGTGGTTTGATATGAACTGCTTTTTGGGCATATATTTATTTTCATCAAGAAAAGAAAGCAGGCTTTGTTTGCCCTTGAGTATTTTTTTAATGTTTTTAACTGGTTCATCTTTTATTGACTGCATGAGATCCTCAACGGATTCCCCGCCGGATAGCGTTTCAAACGCTTCCTTTTGATCATCGTTTAGAATTCGTGCTTTTCGACGAAGTTTTGAAATGAGTTGCCCGATGTGCTGTTTTTGATGTTTTGCATCATAGCCCTGATTTTCCATATCAAAGAGCTCTTCAACAAGGGCTTGCAGGGTTACTGTCGGATTGGGAGATACCGGCTTCATATTGGTCACCGGTTCAAGGGCTTCATATATTCCAACAGCATCAAAAATATTGAAGTGTTCTTTTTTAATGTTGTCACAGATTCGTGTGGCACGGCCCATCATCTGCTCATAAAGGATTCGGGACCGAACGCGCCTGATAAACACAAGATTACAGATTTCCGGCACATCTACCCCCGTTGTTAAAAGATCAACCGTAACTGCAATATTGGGGTTTTTTTCATTTTTATATTTTTTAATCATTTGAAGGGGGCGGTCTATGGACCCGGTAATCTTTTCAATAGCGTCATCGTCTACTTCCGCGTCATCGTCTACTTCCACTCCGACATTTTCAAATTCTTCATGTAAAATTTTTACCACAAGATCCGCATGGTTATCAGTTGAGGCAAAAATGAGAGTTTTTTCATCACCCTCAGGATCTAAGTATTTGATAAGTTCTTTAATAATGGTGCGATTAAATTTTTCGGTGATCACTGATTTATTAAAATGATCGATCTCTAAGGTGATCTCATCCGGAATATTTTCAAGGTTGGTGACTTCTCCGGTAGCCGGATCATATACAGGGACTGTTTCCCCTTTTTTCCATGTAATGCCTTTTTTAGCCAGTTTGGTTGTAAATTGATGGGGTGGCTCATGATCTATCAACCAACCATCGATAACCGCCTCCCGATATCCATATGTAAAAACAGGTTTTCCGAATATATCAGCCGTGTGCGGGGCAGGTGTGGCGGTCATGCCGATTTTTACTGCGTCAAAATATTCCAATACTTTACGATATTTGCTGATATAATCTTTTTCATCTCGGTAGAGCAACTCCACCTCACCCAGCTCTTTGTCAAGTGTATAACCCCGATGCGCTTCATCAACCACAATGCAGTCATATTGATCAATCGTCGGGATGTCGGAATCATCTGCATTAAACATAATGCGATGAATAATGCCCTGTACTGTTGAAATATGAGCGCGCGTTGTTTCTTCTGTTTTGTTTGATCCAATGCCCTGCAAGTCAAAAATTTGATCAAAAGTGAGAAGATCTTCAAGCTTTGTTTCTTTAAAGGCATCTTCAGCTTGTTCACCTAATGCATTTCTATCCACAAGGAAAAGTATGCGGCGGAATCTTTCTGATTTAATAAGTCGATAGATCAGGCCAATGGCTGTTCTTGTTTTTCCTGTGCCGGTCGCCATAGCTAACAGAATAGATTGTTTATTGTTTTCAAGGGCCTGCTCAATTTTTTCAATGGCTGTAATTTGAAAATCTCTTAATCCCAGGTAATCAAATGGTTCTTTTATAAGCTCTGAGAACGCCTTGCTTTTGTCTTGTTTGAGCAGCTCTTGTAGGCCCTGAGGGGTATACCATGCCTGCAAAGGCCGTGGATGGTTTGTTGGGCCGCGCGCATCTAAAATCCAAATTCCGGATTTTTGTTCCAGTTGTTTTAAATAGGGCCTTCCATTTGTGGAAAAGAGAAACGGCACATTATATTCACCCCACGGATAACCTCTTGCGAAAGTTTCTGATTCTTTTATTTCAACGTCTTTAGCATATCGTTTTGCTTGCCCAAGATCTGAGACCACATCTTTTTGTTTTTTCTTTGCTTCAATGACCCCGATTAAAGTCATTCCACAAAAAAGTGCATAATCAGCATGCCCTGATGATGTCGGCCATTCAGCAATTGCTTTGTTTGCAAATTTTTCGGGCCGTGTACCTTTGGCGTAACGAAAATTTATAGTATCTGCTTCCCATCCTGCTGCGATGAGCTGTTGATCAATTAACTGGCGCGTTTCTGATTCTGTTAAATTTATTTTTTTTGCCGCAGTTGTAGATCTTTTTCTGCGTGCCTTTTTTATGTCTTTTGAGACTTCTTGCGTTTTTAGATTTTCAAATTCAGTGTGCAGTTTTTCATATTTTTTCTCTAACTGTTCCGAATATTCAGACAATTGCCTATTATATTCAGTGAGGGCATCATCTGTCTTTATTTCTTTTTGGGGAAGTGTAAATGAAGCTGGTGAAAATGTATCTTCTTCATATGTCTTTTTAAACCATACAGCCAAATGATATGCAAAACGAAGGCAATTCTCTGCTGATTCCACAGATACAAATGCTTCATGTGTGGCTTTATTACCAATTTTTCGAATACCATGAAATAGGTGAACCAAACGATCAGGTATAATGCCCTTGTTGCCAAGCAAATTTAATCTGGAAATTTGTTTGCCATCAACAAGATCTTCAAGGTTTTCATAAGCAAGGACATACTTCACCATAACTTCCGAAAATATGCGCAGCTTGATTAAAGTAGTGTTTGAATCAGTATGCAGATTTTTTTCTGCCAAATCACCTAATTCTGCCAGGACCGACCAGTTCTTGGACAGGAAAATAAAGTTGCTCATATTAATACCCCTGTTTTTATACTAAACGCATTGCGTGGGGTTACAATTAAATGATCATGTAACTTAATATCAAATTCCTGAGCCAGTTTCTCCAGTCGTTTTGTGATTTTATGATCATTTTCAGAAGGCACGGGGTCGCCGCTGGGGTGGTTATGTACCAAAATAAGAGCAGTGGCATTATATATAAGGGCGGCTTTTAAAATTTCTCTGGGATAGAATGGTGCTCTGTCAACTGTACCTTCTATCACATTGATATGGTGTAACAGTTTATTAGCATCATTTAGACACAAGATCATCAGATATTCTCTTTGATTTGCCCCCAGATGTGTTCTTATAAAATTGGCAATGTCTTCAGGTGATGATATTGTTTTGGCATATTCGACTTCCTGTTCAAGATAGCGCACCATGAATTCACGGATTGCTTGAAAGAAAGTCGCTGTATAAGGGCCAATGCCATTAACTTCAATAAGTCTTTCCTTGGGTTGATCAAAAATGGCA
>JAFCZY010000360.1 GCA_019314105.1 Deltaproteobacteria bacterium | reverse complement strand
GTTTCGACTTCTGTCGGTCTGAAATAGTCCGGATCAACGGCAACAATTATTTTACCGGTTGCGGTATGATAGCCTTTTTCATCCTTTCCCGATCCTTTCCAGGAAATATCAATGTCCAGTTTTTTTGCGGCAAGATTGACAAAATCACGGACAGAGTGCTGCTCTCCCGTTGCAATGACAAAATCATCCGGCGCTTCCTGTTGAAGCATGAGCCACTGCATTTTTACATAATCTCCGGCATGGCCCCAGTCTCTTTTTGCATCCAGGTTTCCAAGATAAAGGCACTCCTGAAGGTTCAGACTGATGCGGGCAAGTGCTCTTGTTATCTTTCGGGTGACAAAGGTTTCACCACGCAAGGGAGATTCATGGTTGAACAGGATGCCGTTGCAGGCATACATGCCATAGGCTTCCCTGTAATTGACGGTTATCCAGTAGGCATAGAGTTTTGCTGCGGCATAGGGACTTCTGGGATAAAAAGGCGTTTTTTCCGTCTGAGGAACTTCCTGAACCTTTCCAAAAAGTTCTGAGGTTGAGGCCTGGTAAAACCGGGTTTTCTTTTCAAGCCCCAGCAGCCTTATGCCTTCCAGGATACGCAAGGTGCCAAGACCATCTGTATCGGCCGTATATTCCGGAGACTCAAAAGAGACAGCCACATGGCTCTGGGCGGCCAGATTGTAAACCTCGTCCGGCTGGACCTGCTGGAGTATCCTGATGAGATTTGTCGAATCCGTGAGATCTCCATAATGAAGGATAAACTCCCTGTCCTTTACGTGGGGGTCCTGGTAGAGATGATCTATTCTGTCTGTATTGAACAAAGATGCTCTTCTTTTGATACCATGGACTTCATACCCTTTTTTCAGAAGAAACTCTGCGAGGTATGCGCCATCCTGGCCGGTGATTCCTGTTATCAGTGCTTTTTTCATATTGGGATCAGGCGACCTCCTCTTCAATCTCCTGTTTTGCTTTTCCGATCTCTTGCTCTAATTTCTCGTACTCTTTCATCTTCCGTTTAATAAAATTAAGCGTGATGCGTTTTTTTTCCTTTATCCCATCAGGGGTAAGAAGATAGAGATACCCTTTTTTGCTCTTGCTTTGTTTAAAATTCTCCATCTTGACAATCCCCTTTTGGACAAAAGCAGACAGGACATAATTGACTTTACCGACACTGACACCAATCTTTTTTGACAGCTCAAGCTGGGTAAATTCACTTTCCGAAGCAATCTCCCGCAACAGATAATATTCTACGTCCCGGTTGAATTTATTCTCTTTATTCATAGTATGAATTTTTAAACCAATCAAAAGTTGTTGTCAAGGAAGAAAAATAGATCCCGGATTTTCAATAAGCCAATAAGCCAAGCCTGACCCTATATTTACTATATTTACACGGGTGAATTTTCATGATATTAATCATAGCAATGATCGCAAAAAAAACAAGCACGGGCTGTATATTCTTTTTAATTATCTGTCTTGCCGAATTATTTATCAGTCCCTGTGTTTATGCAGAAAACAGGACCGCTGGGATTGTTTTAGCAGATGATCACGGAAATATCCGCTTTGATCAAAACAGGGAAAAGCAGTTTGTTCCGGCCTCAATTTTAAAAATCCTGACCAGCCTTTCTGCTATCCATATCCTTGGAGAAGACTATCGTTTCCCCACTGCGTATTTTTTTGATACAAACTCAAACGACCTTTTTATTAAGGGGTTTGGAGATCCCTTATTTATTTCCGAAGTGATTGAGAAACTATGCCATGAAATAAGTTTAAAAACAGGACGTATTCATCATATCATTCTTGACCAGACGTATTTTTCCGACCACATCCGAGTCCCGGGAAAAGGAACCTCTTTAAACCCCTATGATGCGCCTGTCGGGGCGTTATGCGCTAATTTCAATACCCTTATGTTTAAACAAGACAGCCGGGAAAACCGGTTTATCAGTGGAGAACCTCAGACGCCGCTGCTTCCTATCTTCCTTGAAGGCATTAAAAAAACAGCTCTCAAGCAGGGCAGAATAATTCTCACAAAACAGCAGAGTCTGTTATATCCGGGTCTGTTGATAAAATATTTTTTTGAAAAAAACAATATTACCGTTACCGGGACGGTTTTTCAGGGAAACTTTAAAGATAAAAATGGGGAAGGAGACATTTTTCTTTCTCCTTTTGAAATAAAAGAGGTCATGCAAAAGCTTTTAACCTACTCCAATAATTATATGGCAAATCAACTCTTATTGACCCTTGGTGCGACTACATACGGGACACCGGCCACACTTGAAAAAGGCGTCAAAGCGATCAAGCTGTTCGCAAAACAAAGGTTAAAACTGGGGCATCTTACGCTTTTAGAAGGATCGGGTATTTCAAGATCAAACCGGATTTCTCCAGACCAGATGCTGAAAATTCTTCTTGAATTTATGCCATATCATTCATTATTGAGGCGCCGGGACAATGATTTTTTTAAAACCGGGACACTTTCCGGGGTCAGAACCCGTGCAGGATATATTTTAGGAAATGACAACCGGCTTTACCCCTATGTCATTATGGTGAATCAGAAAAACAAAGACTGTGAATCCATTCGAAAAGATCTTCTTGA
>JAFCZY010000359.1 GCA_019314105.1 Deltaproteobacteria bacterium | reverse complement strand
AAGCGCCGCCTTGATGGCAAAGGTAACCACCTGTCTGTTCAGAACCGGCAAGACCCCTGGCATGCCCGTGCAAACCGGGCAGGTATTGGCATTGGGTGATTTGCCAAATTCAGTGGAGCAGCCGCAGAAAATTTTGGTTTTGGTCTTCAATTGGGCATGGACTTCAAGGCCGATGACCGGTTCAAACTGCATGATGTATTCTTTTCCTTGTTTATATATGATCACCAAATAACCTGTATTTATACCCTTGATAACCTATTTTGGCAAGAATTTAATTGTTTGATATTGTCCCTTATAATCTCAAACAGATCAGTATAAATTTTTGACTGCCCATACTTTTTTTCATGTTTGGCAAGCAAGGGGCCATAAGCTTTTGTCATGGCCTGGAGCATTTCCGCCATCAAAGAATCAAGCTTTTGTGGCCGGATATTCATATCCCGTGCGAATTTTTTAAACGAGTGACCTTTAACCCTGTCATGCCTGAATGTCTGGCCGATAGCCATGGCAAATTTATGATCCAGGGGATAAATCTGCGTGGATACCAGATCATAAAACGGTGCAAATTTTAAATCAGGTTCATGGAGGATGGAAAAATTTTTCCCGTGGGCATCATGATTCCCAATCAAATAGTTGAATATCATTATCTTCGCAAAATTAATCCTTACATCCACGCCTGTATCAGAAAGAAATTCATCTGCCAACTGCCGGCATTGCCGGAAACCCGGCCCCCCGCTTTCCTGATATTTTCTGTCTGCCGGCAACCCCATTGCCTGGCAAAAATCTTCCTGATGAATGCGGTTGACTTTCCCGGTGATCTTTTCCCTGTCATACCGCTTGACAATAAACAACTCATGGCCGCTGATCTTTATCAATTTTGAATTCGGTACCGATAAGCCTGATTGTCGAGCCAGTTCCATACAAAAGGCCTCGTTCTTTGGGATATCCGGAAACCCGGCATTAGCAGGTTTTATAATATGGGTGGTTGGCGAGCCTGACGTCAGTGGCAGATAAAAATTATTTTTTTCAATATATACCGGCAATTTGTCCTGGGCACCGGCAATGGATAGTCTGGCTTTTTTCATTTCGGGAAACAAAGTATATTTTCCCGGATTCGTCATGATTTTATCCAGAGCCTCTATTAACTCGGTGTTGATACACTCATATTGTCCAGAGGTAAAATCCATCCTGCTTTCCTCATGGACAATTGAAAGTGCACCGGCACAATCTTCTCCGAAATTTTCAAGAAAGGCAAATGTGTCTTTTTTATCAAACCTGCGATTAAATGCCAGAATAGTTCGTGCAGTATTTTCAGGGAGCAGGTTTTCAAAAAAAGCCGTGCTGATTGCCGGGGAATATTTTTGTTCTCTACAGGGAAGAGAAAGAGAAACCGGCCGTTTAATAGTATTGAGCCACTCTTGAGAATACTGGAATACTACCTTTCCTTTTGCATGCCGTTCCAATGTTCCAACCAATTGTTCATCCCATATAATCAGAAGTCTATTCTTGTTCTTCATTTTTATTCCTTGAAGGGAGTGGCTCCGGGGTTACGTAAATCAGAAGACCTAACGCCCTGGCCAAATCAAACACCTTATCCATTTGAATCGTTTCTTTGCCGCGCTCAACATCACTGATGAATTTCACGCTAACCCCGGTGATGTCGGCCAGGTCCCCCTGAGTCATTTTTTTCTTTTTGCGGGTGTCCTTTAATGCCCGGCCCATGTATTTGACCAAGCGTATTCGATAGGGATATTTTATGCCATTCAATTTCAGCTCTCCTCTTATTTTTCACCGGACGATAAAAAATGGTACGAATAGATTGAATTTCACTGTACGGTGGAAAAAAGGCCTTGTCAAGCGAAATTAACCGAACGGTTAAAAACTAAATTTAACAGAAGGAGGTTACCCGGATAAGGCATATTTAAACCGGGTAGTTTATTTGATTTTAACAATGGGATTAAAGGTTTCCATAATATTAAAATCAGGTTATAAAGTAACGCAATATAGTGAGGCTCCTCTGAATGGAGAATAAATTAAACAGGATAGAGGTTATATGAAATTTTTCTTTTGTGTCATCGGCATGGTCATGATTGTTGAGGGACTGCCATACTTCGCATTCCCCGGAAAAATGAAAGAAATGGTTCAAATGATTGCAGGCCTTGATAACACAAATCTCAGGAAGTTCGGGTTTGTTTTAATGTTTGCAGGGCTTTGCATTATTTATGTTGCCATGGAGGGGCGCTGATGTTTCAATTGTCCGACTACGCTTACGATCTGCCAAAGGAAAAGATTGCCCAGACACCCTGTAAAAATAGGAGTGAATCAAGGCTGTTGCATCTGAACAGACAATCAGACACTATTTGCCATCACCAATTTAAAGATATTACAGCACTGCTTAAGAAAGATGATCTTCTGGTGATTAATAATACCAAGGTGATTCCGGCAAGGCTGTTGGGAAAAAAAGAAACCGGCGGCAGGGTTGAGGTATTGATTGTCGATTATGCAACTGGAATGAAAAATCTTGAGGAAACCGGGTTCTTTACAGGTGACTGCCTGATTAAGGCATCAAAAAGTCCGAAAGAAGGCGCCCGGCTTTTATTG
>JAFCZY010000358.1 GCA_019314105.1 Deltaproteobacteria bacterium | reverse complement strand
AACCGCCTGATGCGACATCTTGAGACCTGCGCATTGCAATATGGCTGCCCTGCCGGGAAAAACTTTTTTCTCAAACGCTATGAAGCGCCGCTTCCCACCTCAACGGTCTGTAATGCCAATTGTCTGGGGTGTATCTCCCTTCAAACTCAGAATAACCTGTGCGCCTGCCAGGAAAGAATTAGCTTTACCCCGACGCCTGAGGAGATTGCCCAGGTATCCCTTGAGCATATTGCCCATGTTAAAAAGGCGGTGGTCAGTTTTGGACAGGGATGTGAAGGAGAGCCCTTAACCGCATTCAAATCCATAGAACCTGCCATAAGGCTTATTCGGGAAAAAACAGACAAGGGCACCATCAACCTGAACACCAATGCCAGCCTGCCTCAACAGGTTGAAAAATTATGTGACGCCGGGCTTAATTCCATGAGGGTCAGCCTGAATTCGGTCAGAGAAAATTGTTATCATGCCTATTTCAGGCCCAAATCCTATCAATTTTCAGATGTTCTTAAAAGTATTCAAATCGCAAAGCAGCAGGGAAAATTTGTTTCCATCAACTATCTTAACTGCCCGGGATTTACGGATTCTGAAAAAGAATTTACCGCATTAAAAGAATTTATTGAGACCTGCCAGATTAATATGATCCAGTGGCGGAATTTAAACTTTGATCCCAATAAATATTGTGAAATGATGTCCCAAATAGAAGACAACGGCAAGCCATTGGGGATGAATAGCATTATTCACCACTTATCCAGACAATTCCCCAACTTGATTCACGGGTATTTTAATCCCCCTCTGATTTAATCCCAAAAGGAGACTTTATGGCAAATAAAAAAATACTCATTATTGATGAAACCCTCAGGGAAGGCATGCAATACAGAGGCTTGATGTTCTCTCCTGCCCAGCGGTTAAAAATTCTTGAATTCCAGGAAAAACTCAAGGTTGATATCTGCCAGGCAGGTTATCCGTCTGCCCACGACCTGGAAGCCGATGCGGTCAGAACACTTTGCCAGCATGCAAAAAAGAACCACTATACTATCCGGATTGCCGCCATGGGAAGGGCCAATCTTCATGATGCCGCTATGATAATGGATACCCAGGTGAATGATCTGCATTTTCATCTGCATATCAAAAATGACGTAACCCCGGATCAATTGAATAAAATTCTTCATGACATTTCAAAAACCAGTGATTTTATTAAAAAAAATAATTCCAGCGCCAGTATCTCCATTGCCATGCTGGATATCGGCAAATCCGATGGTTTGATTTTAGAGCAGTGCATTTCGTTTTTACGTCATCATCCTATAGACATGCTTTCTTTGCCCGATACGTCGGGAATAATGGCGCCCAACCAGGTCTTTGAAAAAATAACGCAGCTTTCTTCTAAAGCCGGAAATATAGACATCTCGATTCACTGCCACAATGACATGGGCATGGCAGCGGCCAATTCTGTGATGGGAATTCTGGCAGGCGGAAGGATACTTGAAGCTTCTGTTCTGGGCATCGGAGAAAGAAACGGGATTGCCGATCTTTACACCACTGCAAAAATGCTTCAGGGCCAGGGGGTTAATATCAATCTCAATACGGCTGACCTCGCCACATTTAAGGCCTATTACACCTATGTTGATGCCATTGTATATGAACAAACCCATGACCACCTGTTAACCCTCAACACTCCTGTGTTCGGAGATGCGGTTAAAACCCATGTGGCAGGCACCCATGCAGGCGGGGAATACGGCTTAGCATCAGAAGAACACTTCTTTTTAAATATTTTATGCGGCAAACATCTAATTAAAAAATATCTGGACAGCCATAATATTTCTTATTCTGCGGATATTCTCGATATCCTTACCATTAAAATCAAATCAAAAAGCGCTCAACTGAATCGCTGCCTGACACAGCAGGATATCGAAGGCATTATTTCTTCATTGTCCGATTAAGAAACCATTACACTGTTAATAGAATACCGGAAATCATCATCTTTGATCTCAATCAAGAAAATATCCTGAATTTTGGCTATAAATTTAACAAAAATGATTTTATGATAAAGGACACAATTTATAATTTTGAAAAATCATTTGCAAAACAGACCATTATCTGGTTTTATTAAGGTTTTGAATGATTTATTAAATTTTATTTTTTAAGGAATGTTGTTTGAGTATTAATATTAAAGGAATTGTCATTATTTGCGGAAATTATGGCAGCGGAAAAACAGAAACTGCGATAAACCTTGCAATCGCAAGAAAAAAGGACGGCATTGAAGTAAAGATTGCTGACCTTGATCTTGTCAATCCCTATTTCAGAACCCGGGAAGCGCGGGTTCTTCTTGAAGAAATGGGAATTGAAGTTATCTTGCCGGATGAAAAATATATGCATGCAGATCTTCCCATTCCCACCCCTGCTGTGGCCGGCATCATCCAGAAACCGGCTGAACTGACCCTTCTTGATGCCGGAGGAGATGATGCAGGGGTTACGGTTTTTGCCGCCCTTGCAGATCATCTGTGCAAAAAAAAGGTTCATATGCTCCAGGTGATTAATCTGTTCAGACCCTTTACGGAAACTATTGAAGGCTGCATCAAAATGAAAAAAGAGATTGAAAAGTCCTCAAA
>JAFCZY010000357.1 GCA_019314105.1 Deltaproteobacteria bacterium | reverse complement strand
GGGTCATTAAAATAATCCCCGGTCAGAGAATCGGTTAGAGGAATGACTTGAAAATCTACTATGATATGAGTGACCTTTCCTGAAATATATTCCCAGAATGTGGGGATTTTATCCGGGTACACAATCGTGACATCAATGATTTTATGAAGATAGTCACCCATGGCGCCCAGGACAAAGGAAACGCCACCGGCTTTCGGGATTAGAAGATGATTGAAAGGACTGTTTTGGGACTTGTTTTTATGCGGCGTAAATCTTGTGCCTTCAACAAAATTCATGATGGAGACCGGCGTATGTTTAAATTTTTCACAGGCTTTCTTTGTGCTGGCAAGATCTTTATTTTTTAGATGGGGTTTCCCTTTTAATTGTGTTTTTGAATATCGTTTCATAAAAGGAAAATCCAGTGCCCACCAGGCAAGTCCTAAGAACGGAACCCAGATTAATTCTTTTTTTAAGAAAAATTTTAACATGGGAATTTTTCGGTTTAACAGGGTTTGTAATACTAAAATATCCACCCAGGACTGGTGATTGGAAAGAACCAGATACCATTCCTTTTTTGTTAATTTTTCAAGCCCCCTGATATCCCAGTTTATATTGCAAAATAGTTTTGAGTTGAAGGAGTTAATATCAATCCATAGGCTGGAAATGCCTATCAGGATTTTGTCAAGAACAACAACAACTGAGGGAACCGGGATAAAAAGCTTGAAAAAAGAGATCAGAATTAATGGAAGGGTCAGCAGGATGGTATTCACCGTGTAGAATAATATCGATAAAACGCCTTTGATTGAGTATGGCAGAAAATATAACATAAAAATAGTCAGATTTTTTTAAACTTCATGATATGTTTTTTGATGGTTCTTCTATCCATCCCTGTCAGTCTTGCGACTTCCTCGTACGTACCGGCAGTATCGTACAAAAATTTGCAATACCCTGATACCAGGGATGATATAGAAATATTTCGATCTGAAATTCCTTGTAAAAGTTCCTGTTTCAGGGTCAGGGTTTCCTCATCCTCTTTTTGTTTGCCTTTATAATCCCGTCTTAACAAAACACTTCTGACACATTGCTCAAGCTCCCGAACATTCCCTGGCCATTGATAATTCTTTCCAAGCCGGCGGTCAATAATCCTTTTAACTTTTTGGATTAATTTTTCAGAATGGGTGCCGGCCATTTTTTTTATGGTAAAGTCAAGGAGATCATTTAATTCAGATGGATTTTCACTGATCCGGGTTCTAAGCGGTGGAACTTCAATGATATCGGAACACAGCCGGTAATAAAAATCATCTCTGAATACCTTGCCGCTGAGAACATCTTTTTTTGGGCGGTTGGTGGCGGCAATAACCCTTCCATTAAATCTTGATTTTTCATGGGTTCCGACTGGGGAAAAACTTCTTTCCTGGAGGATTCTTAACAGTTTGATCTGTACATGATTGGGGATTTCACCAATTTCATCGAGAAGAATGGAGCCGTGGGGGCTGCACCGGTCAAACACACCCTGGTAATCATCCACTGCCCCGGTAAAGGCGCCTTTTGTATGGCCGAATAATTCAGATTCGAGAAGGGTTTCAGGATACTGGGAAAGATTTAAAGAAGAAAAGGCCCGGGTGAAGCTCTGAGTAAAGCATTGTTTTTTCTCATCAAAGGGGATATAGCCGCTTCTGCCGATGGCTTTGGCGGCTGTCCCTTTTCCCGTTCCGGTTTCACCCAGAAGCAGGGTGGAAAAATCTTCCATCTTGTTCCATAGAAATTTATTGTACAGATCAAAATTATACGTAAAAACATTGTACCATAAATGCTTTTTCAGCTTTTGCATGCAGGGGCTGGTCCCCACAAGGGAGGTGGAAATAAAATAAAAAGCCCGTCGAAGTTGGTAGGAAAGGGCAAAATAATGAGGGATACTCTTGGCGTTAAATCCCTTTGTATGGAGCATGTGCAGGGCCTTTTCAGCAAAGGTAACCTTGATCGGTGTGTCTTCGGCCTCAATTTGATCTTTTATCAACTGGTCAAAATCATCTTTGAATTTATAAAAGAGATCAAACAGGAAGACAATCGTAATAATTTCTTTGTCCTGGTCATGAAACGCATTGATATTGGCACGGCCCTGGCCTTCAAGTTTTTTTATCCGGTGCGCCACTTCTTTTGTGCATTGATCAATACTTGCTTTCCGGGAAGCGGAAGGAAAAAGGCCTGAAATTTTAAGATCAAGTTTTTCTCTTAAATCACTGAACGGGTTTGCAAAAGCGGCATTATAAACTGTTTTGAAAAATTGGCGTTCTTCGGAATCAAGCAGTGCTTTTTTCAATTCAAATCTCCATTAGAGAATATTGTGTGTAATGTGCAATTATGTATATGACGTGTACATAAAATGCAATAGAAAACCTGTTATTTGATACCCAAAAAAGAAAATCAAATCAAAAACTACTATTATTCCGGTTGGTTATATTTTTCAGAGGGGTTTGGCACAATACTTGAAATATATGATTGAGTTAACGTGAATTTTCATGGCTGCAATGTGAAAATGAAACCAAAAATAAATGATGGAGAAACACTTATGATTAGAAGAATACTGAATTCAAGACTGCCTTTAATGGTGTATAACCCGGTAAAG
>JAFCZY010000356.1 GCA_019314105.1 Deltaproteobacteria bacterium | reverse complement strand
GCAGCACAGTTCCCAGGTGATTGCGGTATCTTTTTTTTTTGTTTTATCCGGGTCATTCTGGACAGCGGCAAATATCCTGCCAGTCCAATTTTTCTGATCAGAGCGGCTAACCAGACAATTTTTAAAGGGAAAATAATGGGATCCAGCAGGATCACCTTTGAAAAAAGATGGGGAAACAGGGCTGCGGCGGCATAGGTAAAATATCCCCCAATGGAATGCCCGATGCCGATGACCGGAGGCTTTGTGATACTTGAAACAACCTGCTCAAGATCCTTGATAAAGATATCCCAGCTTTTGATCTGTGTCGTATTTTCCTTTGTGGAAAACCCGTGCCCCCTGATATCTGTTGCATAGATCTTCAAGTCATGGGAGGATAACTTTTCCAAAAAAGGGAGATACGTGCCAGCACTCAAGGAATTGCCGTGGCAAAAATGAACCTGATTCTCTGATTCTCCCAAGACATGGTAATGAAAAAAACCCTGGGTGGTATTTATAAAACTTCCCTTTATCATTATTGCTCTCTTTATCCGGCACTTTATCAAGCAGGCGCTTTAGCCTATAGGACAAAAACTTGCTTTTTGTCAAGAAAAGTATAAAAAAAACCAAAGCCTACACCAGTGAAGAAGAAATAACAGGGTGGGTGATGAGTGAAAAACTTGAAAATGGGATAGTTTTTAAGCTGGGCACAGGATTTACAGACCAACACAGGAAAAATCCTCCGTCCATAGGAACAATTGTTACCTTCAAGTACTATGGTTTTACCAAAAACGGGATACCCAAATTTGCATCTTTTTTACGAGTAAGGATTGCACGATAAAGGGGAAAAAATAAGTAAAATTTTCCAGGTGGGCAGAATTTTCCATATTTTTAACTTATTATCGAAATAAGTAAAAAATATGATTAAAGATTTATTGTCAAAATGACGATAACGAAACATATGCTCGGCAAACTAAAGGAGAAACCTTCTGGAAGGTTGGGACGTAAAACCGTCGGCCTGAGCTTTTTAAGGGATTATGGCAGTGAGAGACGGCCATCACAAGAAGGAGGTTAGCTGAATGGACAATTCAATACTTGTTAAATCACTGACAAAATGCAGCAAGCAAGTCTTTGAGGAAATGACTGCCACTGAGGTGATTCAAGTTACCGCCAAACGGGACCAGCGTTTCTCTGACAGTTTTCCTGTTGCCCAGATCATCAATTACGAGGAGCTCGAAGAGCCAGGAAAAGGCCAGTTCATATTGGGGATTAGCGATATTTCAATGGCATTATTTGTTGCCGCTGCAGTGGGACAACAGATGGGGATCACTCTTAATAATGAGTTTGATGAAACCGCGGGGGATATTCTCGGTGAGTTGCTCAACACGATGGTGGGACGGGCTACTACGGAATGGGATAAATTGGGAATTTCGGTTCGCTTCAGCCCGCCGACTTTGGTGAAAAACTTCGTAATCGAGCAGGCCGAGAACCTTTACACGGAAGACTACATCATTATCCTTACCATGGATGTCAACCACATCGCCATCCGGTTTTCTATCTCTAAGAACATTAAGCAGCTCGAGGATGGAAAGAAGGTTTTAGTGGTCGACGATTCCAAAATCATCCGAAGCATTCTGGCCAAAACTTTGAAAAAAATCGGATTTGAGGTTGCAGAGGCCGCTGACGGCAAGGAGGCGGTCGACATCCACTCATCGTTTAAACCGGATCTGACGATAATGGATCTGGTGATGCCCAACTTGGGGGGGCTGGATGCAATAGTAAATATTCAAGCACACACCCCGGATGCTAAGTTCATTATACTGACCTCTACCTCCCGGACAGATGAAGTGGTGACCGCTTCCACCCTTGGTGTTAAGAAATATTTAGTAAAACCGCTAAAAATGGACCAGTTCATGGACGCTGTCCGCAGCATCCTTGAAACCAAATAAACGCTGTGCTGAAATAGATACTTACCGGTATTAATCTCCTTCTTATAGAAGAACAAATCGTCCCGCACTTCCACCTCCAGATCTCCCTCAGCCCACACACCACAAGCGGGTCTGCGCAGGACGGTTCAGCCGATCTACATAAACAGTGCCAGTTTCTTTTTATCAAGGGCGCCAATGGTGATCTTCAGCGGTTCTCTGTGTTTTTTTGCCAGCGCAAACCAGTTTTCGATTTCATCTGTCAAAAACTCTTCTCCGACCTCATTTGCACTGACGCTTTTCCCCACGGCATTATCCATACGCCCCGAATTGATAAACGTCCATTTATTTTTCAACTTTGAAATAATACCGGTATGACCCTTTGTCAGCATTGAAAAGGAAAGAATGCGACCTTCCTTGAAAAGGGGGTTTGTCTCACGAATGAATTTTCTGGCACTCTGTACGGGATTGTCAATATTTCCATAGGATTTTGAAACCATAGTTTTGCCTGTTTTTTCCGTCAAACCTTCTCCGGTCAAATACGCATTGATCGGCAGCCTGTCATGGACAGCCATTTTCATCAAACTGTTTTTAATGCCCTCCTGTCCATGGTAGCGATATCCAAGGGATTTTATGCCGTTGACCACCAGTTCATAACAGTCAATTTTTTTGTAGGATGTTCCGATATACGGTTTGACGGCATTGATGAG
>JAFCZY010000355.1 GCA_019314105.1 Deltaproteobacteria bacterium | reverse complement strand
AATATCAGAAGGAAAAATTTGAAGCAATTTATAGGATTCCCGTGCAATTCCCATAAATTCTTTAGCGATTCTTGAAGGGGATATTTTTTTGCGTTTTGCCGCTCTTATATAAGGGATCGCATGAGACAGCATATCAAAATCAGGGTCCAGCCGTTTGGCAATTCCTTCTACCGAGATAAATGCTTTTATCATCAGGAAAAAATCCGGGGGAATCCTGAGGTTATGGAGAGCGCTCAGTTCAAGAAACAGGGTCAGCATTTTAGCGGTTTTAATCTCTTTTAATGCTTTTGAAAGATGCAGGGAGACAAAGAGTGCCACATCCTTTTCAAGACGCACCAGATCCGGCTGGGTTTCATATTCACCCAGTTCACACAAGAGCCTTGCTGTCAGTTTAAAATTATCTGTGGCAATACTGTGGATCAGATCGACAAAGACCTCCCGGGTGGTTTGATCTACAAATCCGGTCATTCCAAAGTCTACAGGACAGATGATATTGCCTTCCATGAAAAAGATATTGCCGGGATGGGGATCTGCATGGAAAAAGCCATATTCAAACACCTGCTTCATTATGAAATCAGCTCCCCGCCGGGTGAGCAGCTTTTTGTTAAGTCCGGCCAATTCAATGGCATCCACGTCATCAGCCTTGATTCCCTTGATATACTCCATAGCCAGAACCCGTTCACTTGATTCGGCAAAATATACTTTGGGAATATAGATAGTTTTGTCATTTTTGAACTGGTCGGCCATTTGTTCCATATTGGAGGCTTCAATGGAGTAGTCCAGTTCTTTTTCAATAGTTTTGGCAAATTCTTCCACGATTTTTACCGGTTTGAACGCAGCCATTTCCTCAATATTATTTTCCACAATAGAAGCGAGGTGAAGCATGATTTCAAGATCTGTTTCAATGGTTTTCCGAATGCCGGGCCGTTGAATTTTTACAGCAATCTGATCATTATGATTAATTTGCGCTGTATGCACCTGTCCAATAGAAGCACTGGCAACAGGGGTTGCATTTATTGAATTAAATATTTCATCATGGGGCCTGCCAAATTCAGATGCAATAATGGCTTTGACCTGTTCAAACTCAAATGCAGGAACATGATCCTGCAGTTTTTCAAATTCATTTAAAAGGGTAACCGGTATGAGGTCGGGACGGGAAGAAAGAACCTGTCCCATTTTGATAAAGGTGGGCCCAAGCTCTTCAAACGCCATTCTGATCCGCTGACTTTTGGAAAGCTTTTCAACTTTTTCGTGGCGGTTAACAAAAGGGATGAGCCCAAGACCGGATTCAATGTAACGGTCAATATTCATGGCATCAATAATATTTTCAAACCCATATTTTAAAATAATGCCAATGATTTGCTGATACCGCCGAAGGTGGCGGTATCGTTTGCTTATTCTGCCAATTTTTTTAATACTCAGCATAAATAGGGAATGATTACTTTTTTGAATCTATCAGTTTCTTTGTGAGGTCATCAATCCTATTATTCAGTGTTTTAATATCAGATTTTGACGGCAGATCCAGTTTTGATAGAATTTTTTCTATGGTTTTTTCAATTTTTTTATCAAAATCGGTCTTTGCGTTTTCATATTTTTGCTGACATTCTTTTAGAAAATCTTTGGCTTCATCCTGATCCATTTTGGAATTTTTAGCAAATTCTTTTGCCAGGTCTTCGATTTCCTTTTTAGACCTTAATGCCAGCCCAACGCCTGTCAACAGGCTTTTTTTAAAATACTCAAACATAGTCACGTTACCCTCCGAAAAAAGGTTTATTTTGATCCAAAAGAGAGGTCCAGAATATCTTCTACGCTGGTGTCTCCTTCCAGGATGGCATCCATCTTACCATAAGTTGACGGAAGAAGGGTATTAATAAAAAATTTAGCTGATTCTATCTGACCGGCATAAAAAGCAGCATCTTTGTTTTTAGCAGCTTTAGCCGCAATGGCTTCTTTATCCATACTTCCCACTTTTTTAGCCAGTTTGGGGGCTGCCACAGATGCCCGCCACAGATGCATCCATGCAAAGGTGACATTTCCGGTTACCTCAAGGAAGGGATGGGCAAATGCATAGGCATTCAGCGCTTTCTCAGATCTGGCTCTCTGACCGATTTCCCGGGCAAGGGATTCAAGTCTTGATACGGCATGACTAACCTTTTCAACCAGGCCCTCAATTCCTTCGATCCCTTTGGCCTCTTCAACCGTCTTTTTCATCAGATCAATAAAATATTGAAAGCTTTCGCCGTTGTTCATGGAAAGTTTTCTGCCGATAAGATCCATGGCCTGTATGCCATTGGTGCCTTCGTAAATCATAAAAATTCTTGAATCTCTCATCAACTGTTCAACTGGAAATTCACTGATATAACCGTAGCCGCCATAGACCTGTACGCCATGAGAACAGACTTCCAGAGCTTTATCTGTGATATATCCTTTCACAATAGGGGTCAACACTTCAATCAGAGCATTTACCATAAAAATAGATTAAAGACCGCATGCCTTCCGTGTAAACTTTCATGTTCAGCAGCTGGCGTTTTACATCCGGATGCTGGATAATGGCAACATCTTTTGCTGCCGGGTCTTTCCCTGCGAGAAGATGTCTTCCCTGAATTCTGTTTCTGGCATAGTCAAGGGCATACATATACGAGGCAGATGCCACTGCAAATCCCTGCAACCCAACAAAAGCACGGGCTTCATTCATCATCTTGAACATTTCAGGCATACCTTTGTTTTCTGCACCGAGAAGGGTACCGATGCAGTCTCCTTTTTCTCCCAGAGAAAGAGAGGCAGTGGAATTGCCGTGAATTCCCATTTTATGTTCAAGTCCCGTACATACGACATTGTTGAAATCTCCCAGACTGCCGTCCTCATTGACATGATATTTGGGAACCAGGAATAAGGAGATACCTCTGGTTCCCGCAGGAGCGCCTTCAATCCTTGCCAATACTGGGTGGATGATATTATTGCACAGATCATGTTCTCCGGCAGAGATAAA
>JAFCZY010000354.1 GCA_019314105.1 Deltaproteobacteria bacterium | reverse complement strand
CATCTGTATTGAATAGAGGCAATTTTTTTGTGTTTAAATAAAAAGAGAAGGAAGAAGCTGTTTTTTTATTCAGGGCAGGATATTGCTCCGTTACAGAAGCATTATACTGTTCTTTCTTCTTTTTTACTTCGTATCCTGTGGAATGTTTTAGATCATTTTTTTCCCAGTATTTTTTTATTGTAATTTCATTTTTTTCAATTATTTTTCGTAATACACCAACATCAAGAGAAGTCCCTATTGTTAGAGTTTTAAGTAACCATGGTTCACGTTTAACCTTTTTTATTTGAACCGGATTTGCTGCAGAAAAATCAATGCGAAGACGACCCTTTGAATTTAAGACGGATTCAAGATATGGCGTGGAAAAATGAAATTGAGAATCATCATCAGGAATTGAGTTTTTTGCAAAAAAGATGCAAAAAGGTTGGTTCATTTTCGGCCATACTTTACTATCTGAAAGGTTTGAACAATTGAGAATGCCGGTAATTTTAACTGACTGAAATAAAGCTTCTCGGGCTTTTCGACCATTGCTGCTTTGCTTAAAAAGAATTCTTGCCGGAAGAGTCAGCGCAATCGTTCCACCTAGTTTCGCCCATTCCATAGCCTTCCACACAAAAGGAAGGTCCGGATTGCTGTCCGGATTTGCATATGATTTTGCAACATCATCAATGCCCCTGTTTTTCGCCACCTTTCGAACGACCTGTGTATATTGATCAGCGAGAGCCGAATATTCTTCGCCAAGTTTGGTCCACGGAGGATTGCCAATTACCATGTCGTATCTGCCATTATGCATTGAGTCAACATGATCCCCCAAACTACCGATAACAGGACCTTCTTTGGGTTCTGTGTTTTTCCTACAGTAAAACAAAACCTTATCTCTAAGTGGTTCAGGAAATTTTAATTTGCGTGGCGGCCTTGGGTTGGCATCAAGTTCAATTGCCGTCAGGTAAAGGCTCAATGCTGCAAGCTTTAAAGCAGATTCATTAATATCAAATCCTGATAACTGGTTGTATAATATTTTTTGAATTTTTCTGCTGTTCGGACGAACTCCATCAGCCTTCCAGGTTTCAGCAACCAGTCGTCTAAAAGCCAGCACTAAAAAAATTCCGGCGCCAACTGCAGGATCAAGGACAGTGGCTTTGCCTGGTTCCTTAACAGGAAAAAACGCCTCATCTACCAGATAACCGGCAATACTACGAGGTGTATAATAAATGCTTGTATCTTTTGAACAAGGATCCCATCTGTTGCTGAAACTTTCATAAACCTGACTTAACAGGCCGACTGGAATATGGGAAAAATCAAAATCTTTCCATAAATGAAGCTGATAATCATGCCCTGCCGGCTCGGCGCCAAAGATTATAGCCGATAAATGCTTAAAAAGTTCTCCTTTGGTTTGCTTTCCTGCATTCCGAAAATATTTCAAATTACCATTATCGGTCAGAGGAAGGAGATCTCCGTTGAATGTCCTGTCAAGCCAGGCAGATGTTGACGCAGCCTTATCAGAATCAGAAAAACAGTCTTCAAAACGCCGGGCTTGGGGACAAATCTCTTTAAGGTCTTCGTTAATAATGATATTGCGATCTTTAAGAAATCTGAAAAACAAAGCCCGACCAATTAAGGAAAGAACATCTTCAGGTGGTAAATTACATGGGCTTGAGATTAGATGCTTGGAGCTTATATCGAGAAGCTTAAAAATACGATTATAAACATAATCCGGATTAGATTGCCTTTTTTCTTTAAAGGTTCCGTAAGCAAGGGATTGGAAAAAAGTATGAGAGCCTTTATCTTTTTCTAAAATTCGGATTTTGCCTGACAGGCTCTTCTTTAAATCAATAGGATAGACTTCAAGCTGACCTGGCCTTAAAACACCGATGTAAGCAATATCACCTCTGTTTGCGAGCATTTGTTTAATGCTCAGAAGCTCTTTTTTGCGTGTACTTGGAGCTGCTGAAAGCCGGTCGTTTTCAACAATATATAATATAGGGCGTGACTGAAATTCAACAACTGCATCAGGCAAGTGTGTGTGTTTTCTCTTTGTAACTAAATCCAGATAATTTATCAATTCCGGGCTTTCGCCGGTGTCAAAACAAAGAGGAGGGGGCGCACCGTAAACCTTTATTTGATTAGCAAGTCTCCTGTCTGATGAATTGGATTTCATCTATATAGAAACCTTTTAATAATTAACTGGTATTGATAGATTTCGTATATTATTGTCTTTTCGGTAGAGTTCAATTACTTCGTTATTAATTTCTTCAGTATCAAACTTAAAAAAGCGTTGCATTGTTGTAGCGCTAAAATATTTCCCCTTCTCATTTACAAACATATCGGCTCCATCTGTATAAATTATTAATCGAGCAAGGGAATCATCGGACTCCGGTAACGTCTTTGATAGATTTTTTAACTCTTTTCTATATTTTTCAACTGATATAATAAACAATACTTTTGGTCAAGAAATATGTCCATGCGGCATTTGCATTTCTATCCTTTGATTTTTTTTCAGAAATTTCTCTATTCTTAATAATTACAGCCTGCCCCCATGGTCGTTTTCTACTGCTCCGGCAAGACGCAGGGCTGCGTCTGCGTCTTTTTCCCAATGGGTCATATGGGGGATATGATTCAATTTTGATAAATATTT
>JAFCZY010000353.1 GCA_019314105.1 Deltaproteobacteria bacterium | reverse complement strand
CTCCGCCAAAAGTTTCAAGAGTCCCTTACATTCCAATGCTTAAAGAAAACAATACCAGAAAAGGATTTTTTGAGCACAACCATTTTATTGCATTACGAGACGCCCTCCCCGACTACCTTAACCCATTTGTACCGTTTGGGTATAAGGTTGGATGGAGGGATAAAGAGATTACAAAACTGACCTGGAATAATGTGACCTTCAAAATGGGATTGTCACGTTAAACGTTGGCGAGACCAAAAACAATGAGGCAAGAACCGTATACCTTGATACAGAAGTGAATCTCGCACCCGCTTAGCGGGTGGCCTCAAGTAGCCCCCTTGAAGGGGGCGTTTACGTTAGGAAAGCCCCGTTGGGGCTATTTCAAGTCCAATTCCATTTGCTGCTCATGCTTTTCTTGATTGCGGATATATTGTCGTACTACCGCTTCATCCAAACCAACAGTGCTTACACAATATCCCCGCGCCCAAAAATTTAACCCTGTTGCTTTTTTGCTGCCCAAAATCCATCTATGAATCCTGACTGCACTTTTCCCTTTTAAAAATCAGATTGAATAGGAAACACTATACTTTGGCGGTATTTTAAGACACATGTGGACATGATCGGACATCAGATGTCCTTCCAATAAATCAATATTACGTTGCCTGCACAAATCTCGAAATATGTCGCCTACCCTCCTTCTGAATTTCCCATATAACTTTTTTTGCCTGTATTTGGGCACAAAAACCACATGGTATTTGCAATCCCATCTAACATGCGATAAACTTTCCCAATCATGCATAGGTTCATCCTCCATTCTGCCCTTCGGGGCTTTCCTGAAGGGTGAGCCTATAACATTTTGCGCCGGATCGGTAGAACCTTACCGGGTCCTCCACCAGAGGTGGAGGGTTTAGACCTTAACTAAATTTATTACAGCGATTCTCATCACAACCTACCTCCTTCGAGTTTCTTTTCCATTTCTCTCCAGATTATTGTGGACATTTTTGAATACAGCCGGCAGTCGATTCAGCCATGCACTGCTTCAGGGAATTGATCTTTTCGACCTTCATCTTCAAGCGGAGAGAAATGGCACTGATTTCCATGGAATAATCCTCCGTCTCCCGTTTGAGCCTGTTGATTTTCAGCCAAGCGACGCATTCCTTGCCAACATCCGACCAGACTCTGATATTCATCTTCACATGTTCCCAGCCGGGGACAACTGTCCCGGCCAGAAGGTCAGCGCCCTCGATCAATTTTGTCGTATCCTTGGAGGAATTATTAAGCCAGGATAGGAGATCTTTTTCCGTTTTGAGCTGTTCGATCAATTCGATAAAATTTTCATATTTTTTGTACTGATCTTTGTTCTTGAATTTAAACCGCGCCTTAAGAAAATCACCCGTTGCACTGTCGCGCAGATATTTGATGCCATCTATCAGTATCTTATCGCTTATGTCTTCGATCTCGCGGGATTGCCGGTTCAGAGAAGACACATGCCGCAACAGGCCATCCCGATAGAGTTGCAGGGCTATCTGCATCGTTTTAACATCATCCCGAAGTTCGGTGAGGCGCTGTTGCGCTTGCTGCAACTCTTTTTCCCTTCCGGCACACGGGTTATTTGCTGGGACGTTGCCAGATTTTAGTCCCAATTTCGTTTCACCACCTTTAAGCTGAAGATCTCCACCGCCACTTCCACCTTTTAGTCCCGAAAGCATTTCCCTTTTACCTCGTTCAAATTCAACCCGGGATTGCTCTTCCCTCAGCTTTTGCTGCCTGATCATCTCCTGACGTTCCGTCTCTTCCTTCTGCTTTTGCCATCTGCCACTGCTATCCCGGGCGTTCCTTCTCCTGTTTTGCAGTGGCTGGGAATAATTCTGGTCATCACACCCGACACATTTTGAATGATTTTGCTCAAAAGTAGGTCTTGACCGCCAGTAGGCATCACATTCTTCTGGTGTTGCAAAATTACCTCTGAGCGTATTTCCACCCAGATGCATCACTCTATCTGCTTCACTATCAAACTGAATCTGACATCTCGCATAAGCAATCCCACTGAAACAAAAAAATGCTAAAACAACGGACAATATTTTTTTTAAGACCTTCATAAAAAATAAAATGGTCATAATGATCTCCGATACATTAAATTTATATTTCAATCTATAAATTTAATGTTCTTCCGGGTCAAGAAACTTTTTTAGATGATGACTATTTATGACTAAAATGATAAATAGACTGGAAATTAAAAACAATTTAACCAAGAGACGGTAAAATGGAAAGATTTTTTGTTATTGTTGTTTCTGCTGCGATTGGAACTGCTTTTTTTATATGGTTTTCTCAGGCAGTTAAAAAACAAGCCATGAAAGACTATATCCTGTCACACCAGTGGCTTTTACATCCGAACTCAATCTGCTATTGGCGGACCGCCATGGCAGCCTGTGGGTTTATGTTCTATTTTTTTACCTCGTATCAATTCATTGCTATTTTTATATTTACCTTTTCAGCTATTCTTGACGGTGCTGACGGTGTTGTAGCACGCGGATGCGATCTGGGGTCTAAATGGGGAGAATGGCTGGATCCCCTGTGTGATAAATTAACCTATTTGCCGACATTGATCGGATTTGCTTATATCGGAATCATTTCAATAAAATTGATATGGATTC
>JAFCZY010000051.1 GCA_019314105.1 Deltaproteobacteria bacterium | reverse complement strand
TTTTCTTCATCAGTTTCAAATTTTGTATTCAGGAAGTTAGGGAAGAAGAAAAGTTTCAGGATTACAAACATCACAAAAAGTTTTATCAGAATAATTTTCCACAGTTTTTTTCCATTTACCATGCCTCTGAAACCATTTCGATAAAATGTATAAATATTTGATTGCATAAGTTATATCTTAATGTGTATGATTGAGAATCAATTTATTTTAATATTATTTTTTTGTTTAGAAAGCAATTAATATGACGGAAAAGAAAAAAAGAGATTAAAATAAAACATCAGGTTTATTCCTTTTTAACAGTTTATTGACTTTGATAATTGATTCTGAGATGATTCTGCTAAACAAAAATTTAACGTCCGGATAAATTTATGCGATTCAAAACTTTTGGGAAAACCATTTGTATATCAATTATTTTGTTCTTTGCAGTTCCCTTGATCCAGTTATATGGAAAACCTTTGATTGATCAGACATCTCAATATCATTTCCCTTCATTAATACAAAGCATTCGGTTCGATAACAACATTGAGTATTGTAATATTAAAATTCCGCTTGATCGCCAGGAAATAAAAGAGAGATTAGAAAAAGAGATGTTATTGGCATTATGGAATCGGCCACAGGTGATTCTCTGGATCAAACGGGCAGCAAGATTTTTCCCTCATGTGGAAAACATTTTAAAAGAACATGGATTGCCCCTTGATTTGAAATATGTTCCGCTAATTGAAAGTGGATTAAGACCTCATGCAACTTCTTCAAAAAGGGCAGTGGGATATTGGCAGTTTTTAAAGTCTACAGGGAAACATTATAGCCTGAGGATTGACGCTAAAGTAGATGAACGAAGAAATATCTTTAAATCAACCCATGCGGCCTGTACCTATTTAAAAGAGCTGGAAAAGCAATTTGGTTCATATCTGCTTGCGTTGTCTGCCTATAACATGGGTGAATATGGATTAAAAGCTGAGATCAAAGCTCAGAAGACCCATAACTTTTTTTCATTATATCTTCCGTTGCAGACCCAGAGGTATATTTTTAAAATTATTTGCGCTAAATTAATTCTTGAAAATCAGCAATTCTACGGTTTTTCTTTGAACAAATCAGATTTATATCCTCTTTTTGCTTTTGACAAAGTAAATTTAGAATCAAATTTTCAAATACCGATCGCTTTAATTGCACAGGCCGCTGATATACCCTTTAAAATGGTTAAAGATTACAACCCTGAGTTACGCGGGTATTACCTGGGTAAAGGCGACAATACGATTTTAATACCAAAAGGAAAAGCAAAAGGATTTAAGGAAAAGTTTACAGCCCGTTATGAAAATTGGGAAAAAACGGTTAAAACGAGATTTCACATTGTTAAAACAGGAGAGAGTTTAAGCAGAATTGCTAAAAAATACCGGATATCTCTTTCTTCATTGTTAAAATTAAATAATCTTTCTGTAAAAGGTGTGATTCACCCGGGTGACAGGCTGGTGATCGAATAGAATTATGAAGAGGTATTATTTGAGTTTGCGCTTTCTTTTTTTGGCTTTTGCTGTTTTTTAAAGCAAATTTTGTCATCGCGTATGATAGCACATAGTTTCGGATTGTGTAATTCTCTGCAAGTCGCATGATTATAGAGCGGGCATTCCGGATATTGTTTAGACATTTCTATTCCTTTTTAATTATATCCCTTGAGGCTGTGTTATATATACCCTAATTTAAAGAAGCTTTCAACCCATTTCCATGCTCATGCTATTCTATCAAGGGTTTTTCTTCAATAGTAACTGATTCTGATGAATCAATATTTATCTGCGGTTTTAATTTAGTGGGGGTTGGTATTATATCGGATGGAGAAGTTTTGGAAAGCAGGTCAAGGTCTTTTTGAAGCCGGGATATATTTGTAGTAAGTTTTTGATTCAACTTATCTACCTGTTGACCAAGGCTTTTCATATGATTATTTAAATCGATATTCAACTGATTGATTTTCTCGTCAACTACGGCCTGAGAGACGGTATCCTGTTCAAATCCTTTAAATTTTTTATCCAGAAGACTTAGATTTTTTCTAAGTTCACCAATTTGCAGTTCATAGTCTGATAACTCAAGCAGTCTGGCATCAAATTCTTCTTTGAAAAGGGTTGTTTCGTCTTTTATTTTTTGGGTGGAGGAAAGAATCTGCTTATTAATTCTTTCAATGGTCTGGAGAGTTGCTTTGTCCTGGTTCGCATTGTTGGCAACCTGTTTTTCAAGTTTAGCAAACTGATCTTTAATGGTTTTGACATCCGCTTTTGTGCTGGTTAATTTTGCGAGCTGTCCTTCAAACGAAACACTTTTTTTGTCAAGTTCAGGTAATTTATTATCAAGTTCAAATTTATTTTTGGCTATTTTTACATCAAGGGCATTTACTTTTTCTTCCAATTGTTGAGAGATTCTTTCGACTTGATTTTGTTTGGTCAAATCCACATCAACCATTCGTTCTTTCATATCAAGGTAGGCAAAAACAAGAATGGCACCGATCAGGCAGGGGATAATAATGGAAATAATGGTGACTCTGTTAGAAAGCTTCTCTATTTTCAAGGTATTGATTTCTTCGTGATATATCGAAGCTGGAATTTCATTGCCAGTGCGGTTAAGGGATTTCTCATCCTCATTAAAATCCGGGTCATCGGATTTGAAATCTTTTAAATTCATTGAATTCATTGTTTTATTCCCATTCAATCGTTCCTGGAGGTTTAGAGGTGATATCAAAAACAACTCTGTTGATATTTTCAACTTCATTGATAATCCTGTTGGAAATTAATCCCAAAAGATCATGGGGCAGCTTTGCCCAGTCCGCGGTCATTGCGTCATTGCTGGTGACGGCTCTTATTGCAATACAATTTGCAAAAGTCCTTTTATCTCCCATCACCCCCACGCTTTTTATCGGTAATAGAACAGCAAAAGATTGCCATAATTTTCTGTAAAGTCCGGCTTTTCTGATTTCTTCAAGTAAAATTACATCCGCTTCTCTTAAAACGTTAAGCCTTGCACTGGTTATCGCTCCCATGATTCTGATGGCAAGACCAGGGCCAGGGAAAGGCTGCCGCCATATGAGGTCATCGTTAATGCCCAGTTCCGTACCCAGCTTTCTTACTTCATCCTTGAAAAGAAGTTGTAAGGGTTCAATCAGTTTAAGTTTCATTTTTTCCGGCAATCCACCGACATTATGATGAGATTTGATAATAGAGGTCGGCCCACCAAAGGCTGACTTGGATTCAATAATATCAGGGTATAAGGTGCCTTGACCCAGAAACTGTGCACCATCGATTTTATTGGCTTCAGCTTCAAATACGTCAATAAAGAGGTTGCCAATAATTTTGCGTTTTTGTTCCGGATCGGTCACATTTTTTAATGCAGTCAAAAATTTATCTTTTTTATCAACAAATTTAATATTCAAGTCCAGATTGGACATTAGATTTTTTTCAAGAGCTTCCTTTTCATTTTTTCTTAAAAGTCCATTATCAACAAAGATGCAAAACAAATTCTTGCCAATGGCTTTATGAATGAGGGTTGCCGCAACAGATGAATCCACACCACCGGAAAGTCCCATGATAATTTTTTTGTCACCAACAGATTCTTTAATTTGGGAAATAGCACCATCGCAGAAGGATTTCATTGTCCAGTTTTTTTGGCAATGGCAGACATCAAATATAAAATGGCGGATCATTAACGAACCGTTGATGGAGTGTTCGACCTCGGGATGGAACTGAAGTCCATAAAATCTTTTTGTATGATTTGCAATGGCCGCAATGGCAGTATTTTCAGTGGAAGCCGTAACACCAAAATTTTCCGGCAATTCTACGGCAGAGTCCCCATGACTCATCCAGCATTGAAAACCGGTGCCCATATCTTTGAATAAGGGTTCGGGATCTTTAATATCAAGGTTTGCAAAGCCATACTCTCGTTTGGTGGCTTTTTTAATTTTCCCGCCGAGGATATTTACCATATAATGCATCCCATAGCAGATGCCAAGTATGGGAATGCCAAGATCAAAAAGGGATTTATCAATACGCGGGCTGTTTTCTTCATATATGCTTGAAGGGCCCCCGGAAAGAATGATGCCTTGCGGATTGAGGTCTTTTATTTTGTTCACTGAAATATTATTAGGCTCTATCTGGCAGTAAACGTCGTTTTCTCTTACTCTTCTGGCAATAAGCTGATTGAATTGTGAACCAAAATCAATAACAATGATCATAATTTTTTTCCTGTATTAATAATTTTTTCTAAACGATAAATTTTGCTATAATTTTGACAAAAAAGCAAGTCGTTTTTATCCCTGGTTTTTATCACAGGGTTGCCAATTCACCCTGAATATGATTAAAGAAGACCAGACATTAAAATCTGTTGTTTTTGAAAGATAAATTTAGGAGCATGTATGTATTTAGCAAGTGATTTGAGAAAGGGTTTAAAGTTTGAACTGGATGGTGAACCGTATATTATTGTTGGTTTTGAATTTAAAAAACCCGGAAAAGGGCAATCTCTTTATAAATGTAAATTGAAAAATATGGTTACTGGACGTCAGTTTGAACGAACCTATCGATCCGGTGACAAATTTAAAAGAGCTGACCTTGAGGAAATGGAAATGGAGTATCTTTATGCGGATAAAGCCAGCTATTGTTTTATGAATACATCCAATTACGAGCAATACTTTCTGACCAAAGATCAATTAGGGGATTCAATGGACCTGTTAAAAGACAATACTATTTGTACAATACTCTTATTCAATGGTCAGCCGATTGATGTAACACTGCCTAATTTTATCAATTTTAAAGTTATCAAGTCAGATCCCTGGGCAAAAGGAGATACAGCTACAGGCAGCACAAAGCCTGCGATACTTGAAACCGGATTTGAAGTTCAGGTGCCGCCTTTTATAGAAGAAGGGCAGATGGTAAAGATTGATACCAGAACCCGTGAATATGTAGAAAGAGTGAATGAATAAACCGATCCGAATATCTTAAAAATTTTCCCACCGAAAGACTCTTTGTTGTGTATGCCACCACGTTGGATTTATTGATGTTCCTTAAAACCGCAATCCTTGTTGGGGCATTTTAAAATTTTCCCTTCTTTTTTGGTCTTTTTTTCAACAAGATAGGGAGAGTTGCAATCAGGGCAGGATTTATCAACGGGCATATCCCATGATGCAAACGTACAGTTCGGGTAGTTTGAGCATCCGAAAAAGAGTTTCCCTCTTCTTGATTTTCTCTCAACAATTGTTCCCGAGCAATCGGTTTCAGGACACTTCAGACCGATATCTTTACCGTTTTGTCCGCCATTGACGGATTCAGTATGTTTGCACTCAGGATATCCGGTACAGGCGAGAAACAGGCCGAAACGACCCTCTTTTTGAACCATGGGTTTCCCACATTTAATACAATCTTTGACCTTGGTGTTATCTATGATTTTTTCAACAATGGAAATATTACCTTTTTCATCTCTCAGATAATTGCTGGTAAATGAACAGTCCGGATATCCGGTACAGGCTATAAAATGTCCATTCCGGCCAATTTTTATATTTAATTGTTTTCCACAGGACGGACAGCTTAATTCGGTTGGAACGCCAACCCCTTTTACGCTGATCATATCATCGTTTGCAGCTTCAAGGCTCTTTTTAAAGGAGGCATAAAAATCTGTTAATAGCTGAACTTCTTCCAAGCTGCCTTTGCCAACATCATCAAGATTATTTTCCATCTGAGCTGTAAAAGAGATATTTAAAATATTGGGAAAACAAGAGGCCAGCAAATCGTTCACAATAAATCCAAGTTCACTCGGGACAAAATACCGTTTTATAAGATCAACATATCCTTTATCCCGGATGACTGTGAGAATGGTTGCATAAGTACTGGGACGTCCGATTCCGTTTTTTTCAAGTTCTTTAACAAGCGATGCTTCAGAAAAGCGGGGTGGCGGTTTCGTAAAATGTTGTTTGGGAATAATCTGTAACGGTTTAAGAGCAGTCCCTTCTTCTACATCCGGCAGCGTTTGGGCATCTTTTTCATTTAAATCCCCATTTTGTGGATAAAGAGTCATGTATCCTGCGAACTTCACTGTTGAACCACTCACAGAAAATAGATATTTTTCAGTTGCCTGAATCAAAATGGTTTTTTGATCAATAATAGCCTGGGCCATTTGTGATGCAACAAATCGTTTCCATATCAGATCGTAAAGTTTAAATTGATCAGGGGATAAAAAATTTTTGAGTTTATCCGGTGTATGAAAAACCGAAGTGGGTCGAATTGCTTCATGAGCATCCTGGACCTTTTTTTTGTTTTTAAAGAATCGCGGTTTGCTTAATGAAAAGTCATTCCCAAAAGTTTGGGAAATAAATTGTTGAGCTTCATAAGCTGCATCCGGTGCAATCCGGGTTGAATCGGAACGCATATAAGTGATCAGACCTTCTGGGCCTTCTGTCCCAATTTCAATGCCTTCATAAAGCCGTTGTGCCACCATCATGGTTTTTTTTGCGGTAAACCTGAGACGATTAATGGCATCCTGTTGAAGTTTACTGGTAATATAGGGGGGCGAAGGATTTTTTTTGATCGTTTTTGTTTTTATTTTTTGAACGATAAAGGGGGCTTTCTCAAGATCTTTTAAAATATCTGAAGCTTGTTTTTCGTTATCAACTTTCACTTTTTTATTATCAATTTTAATGAGCCCGGCATTAAATTCAGGAGGAGATTGGGAAAGAAGATCCGCAGTAATTGTCCAGAATTCTTCTGTAACAAATTTTCGAATTTGTCTTTCCCTGTCGCAAATAATTTTTACGGCAACAGATTGAACCCTTCCAGCACTTAATCCGCCTTGAACTTTTTTCCATAAAATCGGTGAGATCTGATAACCGACAAGTCTATCAAGCTTTCTTCTTGCCTGTTGCGCGTCATATTTATGAGCATCCGGTATCAAGGGATGTTGTAAGGCCTCTTGAATTCCTTTTTTTGTTAATTCATGGATAAGAACACGATGAAAAACCCGGTTCTTTTGTTTTAAGATATCCATAATATGGAAGGCAATCGCTTCTCCCTCACGATCCGGATCAGGTGCAAGATAAATTTCTTTGGTATTCCTGGCCAGTTTTTTTAAATTAGCGATAACTTTGGATTTATCTTTTATGTTGACATACTCGGCTTTAAAGTTGTTTTCAATATCAATCCCCAGCGTTTTAACAGGAAGATCCCTGATATGACCGGCACTTGCTGCGACATTAAATTCTTTCCCCACATATTTTTTTAAGGTCTTTATTTTTGTCGGGGATTCGACGATGATAAGGGGCTTTGTCAATGGGTTTCCTCCGAAATAGAATAGTAATTCCCCTGATGGCGGATCACAATACCTTCCAATTCCAACTCCAGTAATTGGGATGTGATTTGCGAACTATTCATTTTGCTTTTTTCAATCAATACATCAATATGAACAGGGTAGGGTTCAATCAAATTTATAAGTTCGCGTCTATTTAATGGGTCACTTTTATAATGGGGTGGTTTTTGTCTTTGTAAAGGTTTAAGTTGATCGGGTTTCTTTTTTATGTGAATAAACTGGTGGAGTTCATCAATAATATCCATTTCATTTTCAACAAGCCGGGCCCCTTGCTTGAGTAGAGAATGTGTTCCCGCACTTTTTTTTGATTTTATATTTCCAGGAACTGCAAATACCTCTCGATTATATTCACCAGCCAGTCGAGCCGTGATGAGTGAGCCACTCCTCTGGGCCGCCTCAACAACAATGCTTCCACAGGATAATCCTGCAATAATTCGATTTCGAATGGGGAAATTTGATGGGAACGGGTCGGTATTTACTTTAAACTCTGAAAAGACGACGCCCTTTTCCGCTATCGATTGAAACAGACTATAGTTTTCTCTGGGATACATTTTTTTCAGCCCGGAACCCAGAACCGCAATGGTTTTTTTGTTTGCTTTCAAGGCACCTTTATGTGCCATGGCATCTATCCCTCTTGCCAGACCACTGACAACCTGAAATCCTCTTTGGGCCAAGTTATATGAAAGATTTTCAGAGGTACTTAGCCCATAGGAGGTTGCATTCCTTGAACCAATAATAGAAATACAGGGAGCACTGTTATCAAGTTTGCCCAGGTATGTCAGAAACGGCGGGGGATCGGGAATTTGTTTTAATAAAACCGGATAATCGGCATCCGTCAATGTAACAATTTTGATATGGTTGTTTAAAATAAGGTCTAATTCCTTTTTTGCCTCATCTTGAAACACGTTGTGATTTGTGATGCCCTTTATTATTTTTGAAGATATTTTATCAACCCTTCTCAGTTGAGTTTCAGGCGCCTTTAGAATATTCTCAGGCGATCCAAATTGATCGATCAATTTCTTATACATCGTATTACCCAAAGACGGAATTTCCCGTAGAATAAACCAGGGTAAATATGTTTCAAAAAAATTATGCATTCTTATAATTTAGGCGTTATTCAAAATTTTCAATTATTTTTTGATAGCAGCAAGGACAACAGGACTTGCTACAAATATAGACGAATATGTGCCGATAAGCACACCAATAATCATGGCAAACGCAAAATTATGGATAATTTCACCGCCCAGAAAATAAAGTGGAATAAGTACGACCAATGTCGTTACTGATGTTAAAATTGTTCTTGAAAGCGTTTGATTAATACTTTGATTAAATAAAGCTGGAAAGGTTTCCGAAGTTTTTACGCCTTTTATATTTTCCCTGATTCTGTCAAAAACAATAATGGTATCATTTAATGAGTATCCGATGATGGTCAATAACGCTGCAATAATCGGTAAAGAAAAATCCAGAAAAAAAAAAAAAAAAATTCCCACGGTTATCAATATATCGTGTAACAGCGCAACAATGGCACCCATGGCATATTTAAGCCGTAAAACCCAGAACAATACCAGCGTTAAACCTAATGCC
>JAFCZY010000352.1 GCA_019314105.1 Deltaproteobacteria bacterium | reverse complement strand
CCAATATTCGGTTGTCCTCTTAAATTCAAAAAATGCATGGCGAATTCTTGGTCAAGAATCCTATTCCTATGAAATTGCTCAGGATTTTGAATGGGATATGAAAAACAAAGTTGTCGTTGTCCCTATTGGCAATGCCGGCAATATAACCGCTGTAATGAATGGATTTATTAAATTTTATGAAGCCGATATTATTAATTGTCTGCCAAAGGTTATTGGGGTTCAATCAGAACAGGCTGACCCGGTTTATCAATACTATCTTGAACCCGACGAAGCCAAAAGAAAATTTACCCCTGTGGACACAAAGCCGAGTGTTGCCCAGGCAGCCATGATCGGGAATCCGGTTTCAATGCCCCGGGTCGTACAGATTGCAAAAAAATATAATGCCCTTGCCGGTCACCCGCATGTCTTCTTTGTTCAAGTAACAGAGCAGGCTATCATGGAGTGCCAGCTTGATGCCAATAAAAACGGCCATATTGCGTGTACCCAGGGAGGAGAATGCCTTGCAGGACTTGTACAGGCGGTTAAACAAAATATTGTTACAAAAAAAGAGACGGCCATTCTTGATGCCACCGCCCATGCCATTAAATTTTCAGAATTCCAGGATCTCTATTTCAAATCAAAACTGCCAAAAGAATATAAAATAGATTCTGATCCAAACAATATCAATCTTCCGGCTTTGATTCTACCGGATAATTCTGATATAGTACCATCACAAACAAACCGGCTGAAAGAAAAAGAGTTTCAACTATTTGTAAACGATATTTCTCATAAAATAGCCGAAAGGTTGAATTTAAAAGTGTCTTTATAATTTATGAAAAAACATATTTTTTTGAACATATTTATTTTCACCGTTTTAGCCCTCTATGCCTCTGTTACGATCCCCCTTCCAGCTCATTCAAAAACCAAGGGGGTTAAGACATCGTATAAACGATATTCACTTTTCAAATATAAAAATGAAGATGTCCTTTGCGAACCTTATATTGTCAACAAAGATGACTGGCTATATAAAATCTTCAGGAAAAAAGGGGAAATCTCTGAAAAAGATTTTCCTCATTTTATCATCATTTTTAAAAAAATTAATCCCCAAATCAGCAACATTGATGCCATTAAACCGGGAAACCATATCCTGATTCCGTTAAAAAAAGTACACCAAAAAGATTATAATCAGAGCACATCGGGGAATATTGATATTCCAGTGATTGAGTTTTCAACGGTCCCGGAAGATTTAAATATGACCCCTTTCACACAGAAGCATAAAATGGAAAAAGGGGACACTATTTTAAACCTGATCGATAAGGATTTTTTAAAAAAGAAAGGTGTTATATCGGAAGAAGGGCTGAAAGCATTTGGATTAGCAAATCCTGATATAAAAAATATCAATATTATACACGACGGGGCTGATATTTATTTGCCTGATCCTTCAATAAAATCGCAACCGTGGTTTAAGTCTATTTTATCAGGGAAACCAATAAAAAATGAATCCTACGAAAAAAAGCAGGGGCTTGAACCATATAAAATAGACGCCTACAAACTGGCACAATTAAAAAAATATTCCTCACTTATTGGCGGTACCCTTTTAAACCACGGCAAAATGTATTTTCCGGGGAAAAACAATTCAACCCAGGTCCTGGATTTATCATCCACTCCGATTATTGAAACCAGTGATGGCTCTAAAATACTGATGATATCGGGTGATAATGTGAATGATGAGCTGCTTGAATATGTAAAAACGTATTGGGCGAGTCTAAAAACTCAATTAATATCAGACGCCATTGATCAAATAAAAACCGGCAGAAAAATGATCCCCCCAAAAAACGTTACCACTGAATATAAAAAAATTATTGATGCGTTGCTATCCCAAACAGAGTATGACTATATCCCGGATGCAAAAATCCCTTTTATGCTCAATACTATTAATCTTGAGGCATCCTTTGGGCGGGTGATAAGACAAGATACAACCGATCTGTTGATCAATTTTGGAAATGTTTATGGCGCCGCGTTAGAGGGTCTGGAAAAAAAAGATCTTGAAATTATGTCAATCACGCCCAAATTAACGGTTCTTGAACTGACCCAAACCCTATTCACCCATCTTGGATATACCACATGGGTAAACCCTTCTTTTTCTACCGAAGGAACGATTAAACGGATTGATGGCCTTTACGCGGTTAAAGAACAGGATAAATTATTTATTCCTGCCAAACCGCTGAATACGGATATTATAGATTACCTAAAAAAAGAAGGAATAAAGATCTTAGCGACTGAAAAGCTGACCCCCACTCAATAATGACCCCCACTCAATAAAGGAAAATATCATATGAAAAATCTTATCTGCCTGGTTCTTGCTTTCTTTTTTCTGATATCCTGTGCATCTAAAGCCACAAATGTGGGAACCAAAAAAGAAATCGCCGAGGCAACCCAGAGAGTGGGTGAAGAATATTATAATTCCGGGCAATATACAGCGGCGTTAAGAAATCTTCTTGACGCCTATAAAACCCTTCCGGATGATCCTTTTCTCAATAACAGCCTCGGCCTTGTTTATCTGGCAAAAAATCGGCCGGATCTTGCTGAAACCCATTTTAAAGCGGCATTAGACCTTAAGCCAGACTATACCCAGGCAAAAAACAATCTGGGTGCAACA
>JAFCZY010000050.1 GCA_019314105.1 Deltaproteobacteria bacterium | reverse complement strand
GCCTTAAAGATGCATTGGAAGAAAAGCAATACCATGGCAGACATATCATTGTTGAAATTGATGACCGGGATATCGGCGGTGCCAGGGGATGGGACTGGGTAAAAAAAGGGGTTCCTGTCCGGGTTGAGCTGGGGCAGAGAGATATGGCACAAAACAGTGTTTTTATGGCCAGAAGAGATGAACCATCCAGTCAGAAACAATCCATGAACAGGGAAGACTTTATCGGTCAGATCACAGATATCCTGGACAATATTCAGGATACTCTTTTTAACCGGGCAAAGAACTATAGAAAAGAAAACACATTTGAAATTGATGATAAAAAAGCCTTTTATCAATTATATAAAAAAGCCAGAGGGTTTAATAATGGTGCCTTTGTCATGGCCCATTGGTGCGGGTCAGAAGAATGTGAGGAAAAAATAAAAAAAGACCTGTCCGTTACCATCCGCTGTATTCCCTTTGACAGTCCTACAGAAGAAGGAAACTGTATTTGTTGTAATAATTCAAGTTCAAGAAGGGTACTTTTTGCAAAAGCATACTAAGCATAGATCATGATCAGGATCACCGACATACTGGATAAAATTTATGAGTATAATCCCGAAGGGGATACGGATATCATAGACCAGGCCTATATCTACTCAGCAAGGGTTCATGAAGGCCAGATGCGGCTTTCCGGGGAACCCTATCTGTCCCATCCCCTTGAGGTGGCCGATATTTTAGCTGATATGCGGCTGGATGTTGAGAGCATTGCCGCAGCCCTTCTGCACGATGTAATTGAAGATACACCTGCAACAAAAGAAGATATTGAATATATGTTCGGTTCGGATGTTGCCCATATTGTTTCCGGTGTAACAAAGCTTTCAGCTCTGCCATTTCCAAGCAAAATAGCTCAGCAGGCAGAAAGTTTACGGAAAATGATTCTTGCCATGGCAGATGATATCCGGGTGGTGCTGATCAAGCTTGCGGACAGAATCCATAATATGAGAACCCTGAAATATCACCTTACGCCTGAAAAACAGGCGTCCATTGCTCAGGAAACCCTGGACATCTATGCTCCTATTGCCGCACGGCTGGGAATTTTCTGGATAAAGTATGAACTGGAGGAAATTGCTTTTTATTATACGCTAAGGGATGAATATGAACGTATTGATGCCCTGGTGAATAAAGCCAAGGACGAAAAAGAAGAGTACATTAAAACGGTCAATGAGAAACTTCATAAAAAAATGAAAGAAATGAGCTTAGAATGTGAAATTAAAGGGCGTTACAAACAACATTACAGCATCTACCAGAAAATGATCTCCCAGAATCTTGAATTTGATGAAGTTTATGACATTATAGCGTTTAGAATCATTCTTGATTCGGTACCTCAGTGTTATGCTGCTATGGGTGCCATCCATTCCATGTGGAAGCCGATTTACTATAAAATTAAAGATTATATCGGTAACCCCAAGCCCAATATGTATCAATCTATCCATACCACGGTTGTGGGTCCAAAAGGTGAACGGGTTGAAATTCAGATCAGGACCACTGATATGGACCGGATTGCAGAATCCGGAATTGCAGCCCACTGGAGCTATAAAGAAGGCTCAAAGGTTGATGAGAGTGCCGGAGAGCTGTTTTCCTGGATCAGAAAGCTTGTGGAAAACCAGGAAAATTATAATGATCCGGACGAATTCCTGGAAAATGTCCGTATTGATTTATATCCTGACGAAATATATGTATTCACACCTCTGGGCGACATTAAGACCCTGCCTAAAAAAGCCACGCCTGTAGATTTTGCTTATCTGATCCATACGGAAGTCGGGGCAGCGTGTACAGGAGCAAAGGTCAACGGGAAACTGATACCGCTCACCCATGAGCTAAAAACTGGCGATACAATAGAAATTATCACAACCAAAGGCCATACCCCAAGCCCTGACTGGCTCAATTTTGTAAAAACTGTAAAAGCCAGAACGAAAATACGCTCCTGGATCAATGCCAGGGAAAAAGAGAGAAGTTATTCACTGGGGCGTGAAATGTGTGAAAAGACATTCAGAAAGAAAAACCAAAATTTTAATGCTCTGGTTAAATCAGGGGAAATCAAAAAGGTTGCCAATACCTACGGATTTAAAACGGTTGATGATCTGATTGCCAATGTGGGCTTTGGAAAATTGACCCCTTTGCAGATTTTGAATAAAGCGCTGCCGGAGCTTGAAAAACAGGAAGTTAAAGAAGGAAATATTCTTCAAAAACTGGTTGGAAAACGAAAGAAAAAAGAAAGCACAGGCATCATCGTAAAAGGGCTTAATGATATTCTTGTCAGGTTCTCAAAATGCTGTAATCCTCTTCCGGGTGACCGCATTATCGGTTACATCACCCAAGGCCAAGGGGTAACCATTCACCGGAAAGGGTGCTTAAATATCATGAAAATGAGCAATGAGCGCCAGATTGAAGTCCAGTGGGGGGATAATTTTACAGAATCCTATCCTGCCAGTATCAAGGTCCGCACAGATGACAGGTTCGGGCTTCTGGCAGATATTGCCTTTGTTATCAGTAAATATAAATCTAATATTTTAAGTGCAAAAACCGAAACCCAGGAAACAGGTGTTGGCCTGTTTTATTTTACCATACTGGTTGAAAGTTCTGACCAGCTTCGAAAAATTATGTTAGAAATCAGGAAAGTAAAAAAAGTAACCAATGTCAAACGGATCATCCGAAACGATTGATTTATGAAGCTTTGATTACTTTTCCTGCTTTAATACAACTTGTACACACATCTATTTTTCTAACACAACCTGGTTTAATAACGGCACGAACTCTTTGAAGGTTAGGATTAAATCTTCTCTTATTCAGGTTGTGAGCATGACTGACATTATTCCCAACCATTGGTTTTTTCCCGCAAATTGCACATTCTTTCGACATTTTTATACTCCTAAAAACAAATCTTTTTAAACAAAATAACTTGGGATTGATACAGCAAAAGTAAAGAAAAGTAAAGAAAAATTTAATTTTTATTTGCCAATTCCCGGCACTTAGGAATTTTATTCAATGCTTCTTTGCTTTCTTTTGAATCCGGATAGTTCTCGACAAGATACTCATATCTTTTCAACGCAGCCTTATATTTTTTTGTTTTATAATAATAATTGCCCACATAGAGTTCATGTCCTGAAAGGTTTTCCACACATTTTTTAATATTTCCCTTTGCCTTTTGGGCATACTCACTTTCAGGGTATTGGTCAACAAGACGGTTAAACTGAGTCAGGCTGTTTTTAGCAGGGGTGTGGTCCCTGTCTATCGTATCCAGCTGGTTAAACCAGGAAAGTCCGGTCTGGTAAATAACATAAGGAATGGCTTCATTCCTTGGATGCATTTTTTCAAATTCTTCATAGGCGATAATTGCTTCGTCATACGCTTCAAGATGATAATGGGAATCGGCAATTTTGAGTTCGGCTAAAATGGCATATTTGCTGAACGGATACCAATCCTTCAGGTCTGTATAGGCTTTTACCGCAGTTTTATAATCTCCTGAAACAAAGGCAGAAGACCCTTCTGAAACAAGCTCTCCAGCATTTTTTTCCATTTCATGTGAGATTTCAAACCACGAGCACCCAGAAAACAGCAAAACAATTGTAAAAAATAAAAATAGGCTTTTCATAATTATAGGTTCTCAATAAAATGTTCTGCAGAGACAGCAGCAATAGCCGCATCCCCTACCGCAGTTGATATCTGTCTTAATGGGGTATCTCTTACATCCCCGACAGCATATACGCCGGAAACCGATGTTTGCATTTTTGCATCAGATCGAATAAATCCGAATTTATCTGTTTCAACGGCATCATTCAAAAAAGAGGTGTTGGGTAAAATACCGACCCATATAAAACACCCGTCCGCTTTTATGGTTTTTTCTTCATTGGTTTTTACATTTTTTACCTTGACACCCTCTACACCGAAAAAGCCTTCTACACCCGTTGCAACACTGTCCCAAACAATTTCAATCTTATTATTTTCAAAGGCTCGTTCCTGAAGTATTTTTGTGGCTCGAAGCTCATCTCTTCTGTGAATCAGATAGACTTTTTTAGCAAATTTTGTCAGATATATGGCCTCTTGTACAGCCGTGTCTCCCCCGCCAATAGCAACAACTGTTTTATCCTTAAAAAAAGGAGCGTCACATGTGGCACAAAAAGAAATGCCTTTCCCCATGAATTTGTCTTCGCCGATACCAAGCATTCTCGGAGATGCACCGGATGCAATGATAAGGCTTTTGGTTGTAATACGCCCGTCTTTTAGAACGATTTCCTTTGATTCCCCGGAAAGATTGAGAGAATGGACTTCTGCCGTTTCAATCTTCAAACCCAGCTCTTCCGCCTGGGTTTTCATTTTATCGGCAAGATCAAACCCTGAGATACCTTCGGGAAACCCGGGATAGTTTTCTATCCAGTCCGTCACCAGGATCTGCCCACCCGGTACGACTTTTTCCAATAAAAGGACATTCATCCTTGCCCTGGCGGCATAGATCCCTGCTGTCAGACCGGCAGGGCCTGCACCGATAATTACAAGGTCATAGTCAGTTGTTGTCATTATAATTTCTCCCTAAAGGACGTCTTTGATAGTTTCCTCAAGTTTTTCTTTGGCAACCATTCCGGTGATCTGATCTGCTATTTCTCCGTTTTTAAAGAAAATCAGTGTAGGGATTGCCTGAACACCATACTTACTGGGGCTAATCGGATTTTCATCAACATTTACTTTGACAAATGTCATTTTACTGCCATATTCTTTTTCAAGGGCCTCAACGGTCGGGGCAATGGCTTTACAAGGGCCACACCAGGGTGCCCAGAAATCTACCATTACTGGCTTCTCTGATTTGAGGACTTTGTCCTCAAAAGAATCATCATCAAGTTCAATTATATTTTGTGTCATGATAACCGTCCTAAATTTATAATTATGGTTAAAAAATATCTTTCTAAAGATAGGGGCTTATTATTTTTTGTCAATTCATCAATAATTTTCAGCAAGCAGCTCAAAATAAGCCTGTGGATGGGCACAAGCCGGGCACATTTCAAGGGCTTCTTCTCCTTCATGAACATACCCGCAGTTTCGACATTGCCACTTTGTACTGGTATCTTTTTTAAATACGGTTCCTGTTTCAATATTTGCAGCCAGTTTCATATATCTTTTTTCATGTTGTTTTTCTGCAACAGCAATCATTTCAAAAATAAGCGCAATAGCATCAAAGCCTTCTTTTCTGGCAGTTGTGGCAAAGTCAGGGTACATTTCTGTCCATTCATGTTCTTCTCCCGCTGCTGCTGCTTTAAGATTTTCAAGGGTTGTTCCGATCACCCCAGCGGGAAATGCACCTGTGATCTCAACTTCCCCACCTTCAAGAAGTTTAAACAATCGTTTGGCATGTTCTTTTTCCTGGTTGGCAGTCTCTGTAAAAATATTAAAAATTTGAACAAAGCCTTCCTTTTTTGCTGCACTGGCAAAATAGGTGTACCGGTTTCTTGCCTGGGATTCACCGACAAATGCGGTTAACAAATTTCTTTCGGTTTGGGATCCTTTTAAAGTCGCCATAATTTTTTTTCCTTTTTATTATTTAAAGATCGATATGATGAAGTCATTCATGTCATTAAAACTGATTTTCTCAACCCTTGCCTTTCCAATTTGTTCAAGGAAAACGTAAAAAAGGTCGTTCCCCTGCTTTTTTTTATCTTTTTCAGCAGCGTTGATAATTTCTTTTGCCGGATAATCAAGGATTGTCGGAAGGTTAAGGTCATTTAAAAGCTGGGTAATGCGGAAAACATCTTCCTGATGTATCAGGTGTTTGGCCTGTGAAAATCTGGCAGCAGCCACCATCCCCATGGCAACAGCTCTGCCATGCTCTGCCATCTCAAATTTTTCAATGGCATGGCCAATGGTATGACCGAAATTGAGTTTTCGTCTTTCCCCGGCTTCTTTTTCATCCTGCTGAACCACTTGGGATTTAATTTTTACAGAAGTTGCCACAAGTTTAAAAATAGTGTCATTATCAAGTCTAAGGGCGTTGTGTTTATGTTTTTCAAGAAATTTAAACAGGTCCTTGTCTGAAATCAGTGCATGTTTAACGATTTCGGCAAGGCCATTTGAAATTTCTTTTTTCGGCAGGGTGCTTAAAAGGTCAATATCACAAATAACAAACTCAGGCTGGTTAAAAACTCCCACCATATTTTTATAGGCATCCAAATTGACTCCGTTCTTTCCACCAACACTGGCATCCACCTGGGATAAAAGCGAAGTGGATACAAACCCAAAATTTATCCCTCTTAAAAAAGTAGAGGCGACAAATCCTGTAATATCACAGACAATTCCCCCGCCGATACCCACAATAAAGCTTGAGCGATCACAGGAATAATAGATCAGTTCCTTTAATATAGTTTCAACAGTGGCAAGGGTCTTGATACCTTCTCCAGTTCCAATGGTGATGACCGGTACATCGGGAAAGTCTTTCTGATAATATTTTTTAATATTCTCATCTGTAATAATAATTGTCTGACCGGAAGGCAGGTAGTTTTCCAGATTTTTAAGGTGCTCTCCCACATAAATGGAAGAGAGTTTCGACTGGCCTTTGACATGAAATATTTCCATTCTTATTCCCTGACAATGGCATGGATAGCGTTTATTTTTTTCATAACAGCAATAAACTGATCCGGATATAAAGATTGTGCGCCATCACTTAAGGCTTCTTCCGGGTGGTTATGAACTTCAATCATTATGCCATCAGCACCTAATGCTGCTGAGGCACAGGCAAGGGGAATCACCTGGTTCCTGACACCGGCCGCGTGACTGGGATCAACAATGATGGGAAGGTGAGTTTCTTTTTTTGCAGCCGGCACAACAGAAAGATCTAAGGTATTTCTGCTGTGTCTTACAAAGGTTCTTACCCCTCTTTCACAAAGAATAATATTGTTGTTACCTTCTTCCATGATATATTCAGCCGCCATGAGCCATTCCTGAAGCGTGGCTGACAGCCCTCTTTTTAAAACAACAGGGCGGCTGGATTTTCCGGCCCGTCTTAAAAGAGAGAAGTTCTGCATATTTCTAGTACCAATCTGGACGACATCAGCATAGTCTTCAACAAGGGAAAAATTTTCAACATCCATGACCTCTGTTACAACGGGCAATCCTGTTTCTTCCCGCACGGTTGCCAATAATTTCAGACCTTGTTTCCCCAGTCCCTGGAAAGAATAAGGAGAGGTTCTCGGTTTAAACGCACCGCCTCTGAATAATTTTGCACCCGCATCTTTAACAGATTTTGCAATAGATAGAACTTGGGTTTCGCTTTCAACGGCACAGGGGCCGGCAATAACAGGAAAGCTTCCATCGCCGAAAACAGCATCACCCACTTTAATGCGGGTGTTTTCCTGCTTAAACTCCCGGCTGACAAGTTTATACGGTTTTGTCACCGAAATAACCTCCTTTACACCTTCAAGCCCTAAAAAATGGGCGGCATCAACAGACCCCTTATTGTGCAGAATTCCAATGGATACCCTGTCTCCTCCAGGTATGGGGCGAGCGGTATACCCTCTTTTTTCAATTGCGGTTACCGCAGCTTGAATTGTATCTTTACTTGTGTTTTTTTCCATTACGATTAGCATTGTCTTCCTCCATTTAATTTTGTATCAGTATTCAACCTTTTGAGCAATAAAAAAGGCTGTAGATTTTTACAGCCCTAAAACAAAAAAGGCTGCAATGTTTATTTGCAGCCTTTTGTCATAAGTTATATAATTTTATTTTTTAGGTTAGACCGCTGCTACAGGTATTTTTATGCCACCATCGCCACAACGAAAAATTGACCGCGGTCTTTTTGCCGATCTGTTGCCTGTCAAATTTTGTTTCTATATATAAGAACATCATAATAAAAAATTATTATAATTAATTAATTTTTTTTGTCAATAAAAATTTTAAAGTATTATTTGATTTTAGTTTGTTATCAGGATAGACTTTTGTCGGATCAAATGAAATTGGCAGTAAGGAATATGACAATTAAGGTGCTCATAGCAGATGATCATACCATACAAATATCATGAAAAAACTCGGTATTTTTACTGTTGCTGGGCTGACAAAATTTGCAATTAAAGAAGGCATTGTTTTTCTGGAGTAAAAAAGTTTACTTTTTTTTCAAAAATCAGGGTTTTCCCTGATTGAAATACCTTTATTATTTTACTATATTAAAATTTGTTTAGATTACTACCAAATATTAATGGGTTAAAACAAAGGTGTGGAAATGGAACATATTCAATTAAAAAATGAAGCCCCCGATGCGATGGAAGCGATTGCCGGTGGAATTGCCCACGATTTCAATAATCTTTTAGCCGAAATTAAAGGCAGAGCATCGCTGATGATGAATAGCATAAACTCTTCTGATCCGCTGTATAAACACATCATAGAAATCATCCGCTGTAGTGATAAAGGCTCTGAAATTGCAAACCAGTTACTTGGGTTTAAAAAAAATGATGCGTATTATACCAGCTCCATTGATATAAATCGACTGATTCGAAAAACAGCGGAAAACCTTGATCTTAAGGGGAAAAGAATTGTTCTGGATATGGATCTTGACTCTAAACCCCTGATCATTGAAGCAGATCCTGATAAAATCAATCAGGCTTTTATAGGTATTATCGATAATGCACTACAGGCCATGCCAAGAGGCGGAAAACTTTCCATTGTCACTGAATCTGCCGCTATTTTAAATGGAACCGCAGATTCTTATGGATTAAACAGCGGCTTTTTCGTAAAAATTACCATAACAGATACCGGTATCGGGATGGAAAAAGATGTGCTGAAAAATATTTTCACTCCTTTTTATTCCACAGATCAGGAACGCTATCCTGAAAAAAAGGGGCTGGGGTTAACATTTGCCCGTGGAATTATTCAGAATCATAACGGGGTCATTGATGTGTGGAGTTCTCC
>JAFCZY010000351.1 GCA_019314105.1 Deltaproteobacteria bacterium | reverse complement strand
GGTTTTCACATTTGCCAGCAAAGAAGAAATGACACCTGATATCTTTAGATCATCTTCCATGGATTGAAGAAAATCCGATTTTATATCATATATGAATTGATCAATATCTTTAAAATCCTTTCCGTCTTTAATGACACTCAAGGTTGCAAGACACTGATTAACTTTATCCAAAGTATATTGCGCCTGTTTCAGGGATTGTTCTGACAGCATCAGGGTTTTTCTGTAATGATTGGACATCAGCCAGAACCGAAGGGTTTTAAGCTCCCATCCTTTGTCAACAAGGATTTCAAGTGTCAGTAGCTCAATACTGGAAGCGCCTAAAGAACCGTCATAGTGAACCGGATCGCAATGCAACCAATATCTTGCAAGACTTGCCCCTTTTGCCGCTTTTGCAATGGCAACTTCATTTTCATGATGCGGGAATATCAGTTCCCGGCTGCCGGTTTGAATATCAAACGTATCTCCCAGAAATTTCATGGCAATGGCTGCACACTGCAAATGAAGCGAAGGGCGCACATTCCCCCATTGGGTCTTAATTCCGACCCCTCTTTTGAGTTCTGAAAGGCGAACCCGTTTGAACAATGTAAAATCCTTTGGATTACGCTTTTCATACTCGTCAAGATCCACGGTTGCCCCGATTTTTATTTTATCAAGATTGATTCTGGAAAAATCACCATACTCCGGAAGGCTTTCAATATCAAAATAGAGGGAATGCAGTTTTTCATAGGCATGCTGATTCGATTGCAGTTGTTTTGCTACATCAATCATTTCTTCAAAATGATCTGATACTCTGGGATAGGCATCTGCCTGCCTGATATTCAATTTTTCAAGATCTCGTTTAAAAAATTCTATGTAGGTCTGCGTAAACTCGGGAAGAGATGTCCCTGCCTGCTGCGATCCCTGAATAGTCTTGTCATCATAATCTGTAATATTGACCACATGATTGACAATCATATTGTGGTACTCGATATATCTTACAAGTAAATCTGTAAATACATACCTTCGGAGCTGCCCTATATTGAGTCTTTCATGAACCGTCGGTCCACAGGTATATATAGAGACTTTTTCTTTTCCAAGCGGTTCAAATGGCACCCTGGTTTTTGAAAACGTATTAAAAAAAGACAGCGCAATATGTTTTTCCACAGAGAAAAGACTGGTGGACAGATACCGTTCCCCGCTGTCCGGAAAAATAACCACAATAACGCCGTTTTGAAGTTTCTTGGCTTCCTCAATGGCTGCTGCCATAGCCGCACCACTGCTCATCCCGACAAACAATCCTTCTTCTACTGCCAGTCTGCGGGCCGCATTAAAGGCGGCATCATCATCAATATTAATCGTTTCATCAAAACATTTTTTGTCCATAATTTCAGGGGTATAGGATTCCTTCATATTTTTAAGCCCCTGAATTTTATGTCCGAGATACGGTTCGACACAGACAATCCTGATATCCCTGTTATGCTCTTTTAATCTTCGAGAAAGCCCCATGAGCGTCCCACTTGTCCCAATGGTTGCTACAATAGAAGTGACCTTTCCATTGGTCTGCTCAATGATTTCAGGCCCCGTGGTATGATAATGGGCTTTCCAATTGGCTTCATTGTTATACTGATCACACAGAAAATACTTATCCGGGTTTTCCCTGGCAAGCCGGTATGCTTCCTCAATGGCACCATCAGACCCCAACCGCTTAGGGGTTAAAATAATCTGAGCACCTCTTGCCCGCAGAATACTCTTTCGCTCTTCACTTGCATTCTCCGCCATGGTCAGGGCAATTTTATATCCTTTAACCGCACAAATCATGGCAAGTCCAATACCCGTGTTTCCGCTGGTAGCTTCGATAACGATTTTGTCTTTGGTGAGTTCACCGGATTTTTCTGCCGCATTGATCATATAAAGCGCCGCCCGGTCTTTAACAGAACCGCCGGGATTCATATATTCAAGTTTAACAAAAATTTTAACCCCTTTTACAGGGTTCATTTTTTTTATCTCAACAATAGGGGTATTGCCAATGGAATCTATAATTGAAAATGTCATTTTTTATTTGCCCTTTATCATCCTGGCCTGTCCAAATCATGCATTCTTAACTTGACTTTTAAACTATAAAATGGGTTTATACAGTAATTTTAATCGATGTGCAATTTTTTACTGGAAAGAACATGGTCTGGTTATCAAAGCAAAAAAAATGGTCTGGTTTTATACTCTTTGCTTTTTTCTATCTGTTCATATCAAGCAAAGGAATTGCAACCGCTACTACTCTATCTCAGAAGCCAAAAGAAGTTTCGTGGCACATCTCCGCACAAACGGTAACCTTTGACAACAAAAGAGATCTCTATATTGCTGAAGACGATGTTGTGATCACCGGGGGGAAAACCAGGCTTGAAGCTGACTATGTTGAATTTTCAAATAAAACAAAGGATGCCTTTGCAAAAGGCAACGTTCTTTTGATATCCGGCGAAGATTCCATCTCCTGCAATGCCATGAATATCAATTTTACAACAGAAATCGGCACCATCAACAAAGGCACCATCTTTATCCAGAAAAATAATTTTTATATTGATGGTGAGAATATCAGAAAGACGGGTAAATTTTCTTATAGTGCCGATAAAGGATCCATTACATCATGCGAAGGTGATTCTCCTGACTGGAA
>JAFCZY010000350.1 GCA_019314105.1 Deltaproteobacteria bacterium | reverse complement strand
GGTGAGCAGGAAAAATTGATTCAGATGGAAGAAGTCCTTAAAAAAAGAGTTGTCGGCCAGAAAAAGGCAATTGATGCGGTATCCAATGCCGTCAGGCGAGCCAGATCAGGACTTTCTCCGGAAGACCGCCCCATCGGCACTTTTATTTTCATGGGTCCCACAGGCGTTGGGAAGACGGAACTGGCCAAATCCCTTGCTCAATTTATTTTTGACAGTGACGAGAATATGGTGCGGGTGGATATGTCAGAATATATGGAAAAGCATTCCGTGGCCCGGCTCATTGGCGCACCTCCGGGATATGTGGGATATGATGAGGGAGGATTTTTAACAGAAGCTGTCAGAAGACGTCCTTACTCGGTAATTTTGTTTGATGAGATTGAGAAAGCCCATCCGGATGTGTTTAATGTTCTTTTGCAGGTTCTGGATGATGGACGGATGACAGACGGACACGGTCGGACTGTGGATTTTCGAAATACCATTATCATCATGACCTCTAATGTGGGATCTCGATTTCTGCAGGAAGCAGGTATCAAAGGGATTGAGGATGCTGAAGTTCAGCAAAATATTGCCCATACATTGAAAGAGGTGTTCAGGCCGGAATTTTTAAATCGAATTGATGAAATTATTACCTTTCATGCATTGACAATGGAGAATATAAAACAGATTGCCGCTATTCAGATTGAAAAACTTAATCAGCGATTGAAATCCCGCAGCTTGAAAATCCATCTGGATGACAGTGCAATGGAATACCTGGCAAGAAAAGGATATGATCCTGTCTTTGGCGCGCGCCCCTTAAAACGGGTGATTCAGCAGGAGATTGAAAATCCCTTGTCCATGGTGATTCTTAAAGGGGAATTCGGGGAAGGATCTACTATTAATTTTATTAAAAAGGACGATGGGTTGGGATTGAATATGGCGGATTGAACTCTGCATGTTTTTGAATACTTTTCTTGACAAAAAGGAAGTTTTTATTTTATATCCTATATCTTAAAAAGATACGAAAGAAAGGGTATTTAATCCCTGAAAAAGGGGAAAATGGGTATGCTGAAAATTTCTGTAGACAAAATTGAGCCGGGGATGAAGCTGAGAAAATCCGTAACAAAAGGCGACATGGTTCTGCTCAACGAAGGCACTGAATTGACGGAATATATGATAATTAAGATCCGCAATATGGATATCGAAAATGTATACATAGACGCTCCATCCCAGCACAGCATACCCAAAGAAGAAATGCTGGCTCAACTGGATATGAGATTCAAAAATGTGGAAAACAAGCCTTATATGAACCTGCTGAAAAAGCTGGTAAGGGAACACATAGAGGTGTTATATGAATAATAATGACATCAGAATCATGCGAAGGAAAGTCGAAAGGATAAGCAGCCTTCCAACCACACCGGATGTTCTGAAACAGATTTTAGTGGTTATCGAAAAACCTAATATATCCTTAAATAAAATCAGCAATTTCATATCGAATGATCCTGCTCTGACAACAAAAATTCTCAAGATGGTTAATTCGGCAATCTATGGTTTTCCCGGCAGGATATCATCCGTATCACACGCGACTGTGCTTCTCGGTTTGAATGTTATAAAAGGGCTGCTCATCGGAACCTCCGTATTTGAGCTGATGCAGAAATCCATGCTTGGACTCTGGGAACATTCTCTTAACTGTGCCATAACAGCAAAACTCATAGCCCAACGGAAAGGATTGAAGGAGCCTGAAGATATTTATGCCGCAGGGTTACTTCATGACATAGGAAAGGTAGTTCTAATTCTTCAATTCCCGAAGGAATATGAAAAAGTGATGAACGAAACAGAAATGGAAGATATTACCATTTTCGAGGCAGAGAAGCATCATTTCCCCGAAACCCATGCCGGTGTCGGTTCCTGGCTGGCGGAAAAATGGAATTTTCCCCTTAACCTGGTAGAAAGCATAAAATACCACCATGAACCTCATCTCTCAAAAAATGCGCCTCTTGAAACGGCAATTGTTCACTTATCAGATACTCTCGTGCGTGCGATGGGGTTCGGGTTTGCAGGTGACCTCTTTGTGCCCGCCTTAAATCCCGTCGCCTTTGAGTATCTTGATCTGAATGAAAATGATATAAAAGAAATATTGGAAGAAGTAGAAGATTCCAGAAGTGTTACAGAGGAGTTATCCTTATAGTTATGAAATTGATCGCGGTTATTTCTAAGGATATTATTATATTAAACGCTTTAGAAGAGATGTTGAAAGGTTTATATAAAATATCCGTTTTCGATAATATACAATCCGCACTTGATTATATTTACAATTCCATGCCGGATCTTGTAATTATTGATATAAGTACCGATGACCTTGCTTCAATCAATATTCTCAGCAATTTGAAGGAAGACCCCATGTTTTACCAGTTGCCTGTTCTTGCCGTTTTTTCTGATCAGTCTGCTGCTCTCACATGGGATTTTTTGTCTGTTGAAGACTACATTTACAAAGCCGACATTGAAAGAGACATGCTTGCCCGTATCAAACTCTCCATTATCAGGGCTGAAAGAGTTATTGAAATTAATCCCCTGACAAAATTACCGGGGAATATTTTAATAAACAAACAAATTCAGGCCAGGCTTGATAAAAATGAAGTTTTCGCCCTTGCTTATGCAGATCTCGATCA
>JAFCZY010000049.1 GCA_019314105.1 Deltaproteobacteria bacterium | reverse complement strand
ATCAATTTTTAAGGCGCTGTGGCCCACGCAGCACATTTCAAATCACTTATCCAAAACCAATTTAGTTAGATTTTTTTGTTTTATAAGGCATTTTAATGTAACGCAAAATAGTTATAGATATTATTTGAATCGTTTATCATTTGGAAGAATCAACCGTCAACTGATAGCAATTTGTTTTTTTATAATTTAGCGAGTTATAAAATTTACAGAACTGAAGAAGATGTAATACCGTGCATAAAAATGGTGCAATATTGCGACACTTATATATTTTCAACAAACAAAAATAAGGGTGTCTTTAAGTAACTATTTGAAAATATTTATATTATTTTTTTATAATTATTTGGTATAAATTTTGCTATCTTCCAAGGAAGTAACACTGGCTGATATCCGAGAATCCATGGAAGAGCTCTTTTTACACTTTAATTAAAGGAAAAGTTATTATGACTGCATTACCCGAAAAAGTCAGCAACGCATGGGAGAATCGTGAAGGCCCTATCATTTTGTCAACCGTGAATAAACTGGGCATTCCAAATTCCATATATGCAACCTGTGTATCCAAATACAGTGAAGATACTCTGGTGGTTGCTAATAATTATTTTTCAAAAACACTGGAAAATATATCGGCTGGCAGTAAAGGGTCCATCCTGTTCATAACCAAAGAGGGAAAATCCTATCAGGTTAAAGGAAGGATTGAATACCACAAAGAAGGCGCTGTGTTCGAAGATATGAAAAAATGGAATCCTGAAAAGCATCCCGGCCACGCGGCAACCGCTTTGAGGGTGGAAGAGGCGTATTCAGGTGCTGAGAAACTGTTATAGATAATTTTTTTTTATTCTTTTTTGCCTATACGGGAAATTGATATGTTCACGAAGGATATTGATACCATAATCATTGGCGGCGGCCTCAGCGGAATGTATGCAGCCTGGCTGTTATCCAAAAAAAAAAGATCGTTTGTGGTTCTCGAAGCCCGTGAACGAACAGGGGGCAGAATTTTAAGCTTTGACCATCACGGTTTTTTCCCTGACCTTGGCCCTTCCTGGTACTGGCCGGAGATAAATCCGAAAATGATGCACCTCATCCAAACATTGGGACTTACAGGATATCAGCAATTTGAAACCGGTATGGGGCGTTTTGAAAATTTCAATGGGTTTGTCCAGACGGTTAGAGGTTATTCAACATCTCCCGCTTCCTGGCGGCCTACCGGCGGTATGGCAGCACTCATCACAAAATTATCACAAACTATCCCTCATGCCGCTATTAAGCTTAATTCCCCGGTTTGTGAAATCGAAAAAAAACAGAATGGCGTTCAGGTCAGTGTTGGGGAGCTCGAAAAAGAGCCGCAGGCCCAATTCAGGGCCGGAAAGGTGATCCTTGCGTTGCCGCCGCGTCTTGCAGCTGCCACCATTCTCTTTACACCGGACTTATCCCGTGATTTGACACAGGCCATGCTGAAGATGGGCACATGGATGGCTGGGCAGGCAAAATTCTTTGCCCTTTATGAAGAACCATACTGGCGGCAAGCAGGACTTTCAGGTCAGGCTTTCAGCCAGCGGGGGCCTTTAGGCGAAATTCATGACGGATCAAACAAGGACAGCGGGCCATACGGGCTGACAGGGTTCTTTAATATTCCGGCCGCTCAGCGCAACCGGGACCAATCCCTCACCAAAGCAATTCTTGTTCAACTTTCTGCCATTTATGGTAACCCGGCGGCACAGCCCATAAATTTTTATTACCAGGATTGGGCTCGGGAAAAATTCACCGCCACCCAGTTTGACCAGCCATTGATGCGTGAACATCCTGTCTATCAACCACCGGCAGGTCAAACCGCCATTTGGGATGGCATTATCCAATTTGCAGGCTCAGAAACCGCCAGCCAATACGGCGGTTATCTTGAAGGTGCACTGGTCAGTGCTGAAAGAGCGGTAATGCAGTCGTCGTAGTTTTCCTTCCTGCCAGACCAGATGTGTCAGGTTTAATTCCGGTGAATGAACTTTTTGAAGATTTTAAGGAAGAATCATTGCCTGTCGTTGCTCTTCTCAAAGCGGATTTAAAATTATCCCATGGTTGACAAGTTCCTTGAATTTTAATAATTCTAGTTCCAATCACTTCCCAAACAATCTTTTTTCACAGGAGACTCAAAATGGCTGAGCAAACACCAAAGAAAGAAGTTAAAAACCGGGCCGTTAGGATTAAGCTTATTGATGGCTCCCAGGTATCTGGACAGGTAAACATAAACCGGGACCCGGGTTATGACAGAGCAAGTGACCTTGTAACAAGTTATAAAGAACCCTTTTTGATTTTATTCAATGTAACGGTTAATCTGGCTGATTTTGAAAATTCAATAAAGTATAAGACTCTTTTTATAAATAAAAGTCATATCCTCTGGGCGGCTCCTGACGATACCCAGAAGTAAAAGAGAAAGGACTGGCCATGATCGAATATGCTATTGTATCAGGAAAGAATTTTATAGGCTTGATAAACCCCGTTTTAACCCCATTACAGGGATTCTATGCAAACTTAGGCTTAAACTTATCACTTGTCGAAGCCGGTGTCGTCTCGTTGATTTTAATACTGGTCATTATTGTATCCTCTTTTTTCCTGTACACAAAATAGAAGAGAAGTTATTATGGAACTCAACACTATGGCACTGGATGTTCAAGGCAGCCGCCATAACGAATTCAATCTGCAGTTTATAGACAGTCATCACGTCGAAGGCAAGACAGGAGTAAAATGGGGCCAAGTGAAGATAAATTATTAGACCTCGAAAAGAGGATGAAAGCTTTGGGGATCAAAAAAGAAGATCTTGAAGAAAAATTCATCAAATCAGCAGGCAGGGGAGGACAAAAGGTTAATAAATCATCTTCTGCTGTGTTTCTTAAACATAAAAAAACCAATATATCGGTGAAGTGTGGGAAAGCAAGATCTCAACAGTTAAACAGGTTTCTTGCCTTGAGAAATCTTATGGATAAAATAGAAGAATTCATGACAGGTAAGAATGAGAAAAGCCAGAAAAAAATCGAAAAGATAAAAAAACAAAAGCAAAGAAGAAAGCGAAAGACGCAAAAAAAACTTTCTATAACTGAATGATTTTAATCCAAACGGTTGAAATCAGGGTCAATCAACACTAAATATTTAAAAAGCACCCAATTGACAGGGTTTAATTCGAATGTTTTTTTTCTCACAGGCCGACCCGACATCAAGCTTTTTAATTTTCAGCTTTTTTGCAATATTCCAGCATTCCAGACACGATATCCTGCCGTCTTTGCTGATCTTGTCCAGTTGTTCATTTAAATCAGAAGAAATGACAATATTCGGATTAATTCTTTTTTCTCCATCACTATATCCAAATAATCCAAGCTGACATTCTGCAATTCGATATTCTAAAAGATCTGTCTGTACTCCGATTTCAGATGGAGATATATTCAGTGCTTTTCCAGCCCGATGGGCTGAAGCACAACTAAGGCAATTATTATCGGACAATGCTCGTATTTTTTCAGCTATGGTTTTATTGATTTGTTTGTCTTCATGTTTTGCTGCAAAATGTCCTTTATCCTGGTGTCCCATAATCCCATCCTTTTGATTTTTGTTATTGGTTAGTATCGTTATATATAAACGAATTTTGATCCATAATAAAGGATACATTTATATAATCGAAGCAAAATAAAATATTTGACAAAATTTTTTGATTTATGTATCATTAAAGATTCATTTTTATTGAATTTTATTCATGTATGAGTTGGCTCATACCGGTTTAACCGCAATTCAAGGATTTTCTTATGGATCGAAAGACGAGCGTTTCCCGAAAAACAAAAGAGACGGAAATAAATGTCCATTTTAATTTAGATGGTTCAGGAAAAGTTGATATTTCAACCGGAATTCCTTTTTTTGATCATATGCTGACTGCTTTTTGCGTTCACGGTTTTTTTGATCTTGAAATGAATGCCACGGGAGATCTTGATGTTGATTATCATCATACGGTAGAAGATGTCGGGTTGGTCCTTGGGCAGGCGCTTTTAAAAATACTTGAAAATAAAAAGCGAATAGTCCGGTTTGGTGACAGCAGTGTGCCTATGGATGATGCCTTGTCCAAGGTTACAATAGATCTGTCAAATCGGCCGTATCTTGTCTATAATTTTCCAGATAACCTTAGAGTAAAAGGAAAATTTGATACCTATCTTGCCAAAGAATTTTTTCAATCCTTTTGTGTTCAAGGTGCATTTAATCTTCATATTAATGCGTGCTATGGCGTAAATGAGCATCATGTTCTCGAATCAATTTTCAAGGCCTTCGGAAGATCTTTGCATATGGCCACCAGAATTGATAAAAATATTTCCGGTGCCCTGTCCAGCAAGGGAACGCTATTGTAATTGGTTTACACAAACCAAATGGTTAATGAATTTATAAAAAATATAGTGGAAGTCAATGATAATTATACCTGCTGTTGATATTAAACAAGGCAAATGTGTCCGACTGTTACAGGGCCGGATGGAAGAGACCACTCATTATTCGGATGATCCCGTAAAAATGGCCCAAAGGTGGGAATCTCAAGGCGCCTCTCTTATTCATGTTATAGATCTTGACGGTGCCTTCGCAAAACAAGTAAAGAACCTTCAAACCATCCGGGATATTTTGGCAGGGATTAATGTTCCCATACAAGTGGGGGGCGGCATCCGAGACCTTGCAACCATTGAAATGTATGTTGATGCAGGCGTTTCAAAAGTCATTATTGGCAGCGAAGCGCTCTATAATCCAGGCCTTGTCAAAGATGCCTGCCAACAATTTCAAGGTAAAATTGTCGTTGGAATTGATGCCAGAGATGGTATGGTTGCCGTTGAAGGCTGGAGCCGGACATCTGAAACCCGCGCCATTGATCTTGCAAAGGAGTTTGAATCCTGCGGTGTTGCGGCAATCAATTTTACTGATATTCACCGGGATGGCATGCAGACAGGGCCGAATATTGAAGAAACCGCAGCCCTGGCAGACGCAGTTTCAATTCCCATTGTGGCATCCGGCGGGGTCAGTACACTTCAGGATATTAAAAACCTTCTTGAAATAGAAAATAAAGGTGTGACCGGTGTTATTACCGGTAGAGCCCTTTATGAAGGAAGCCTTGATTTAAAAGAGGCTATTGGGATTTCAAAATAACAATTATCCCTAAAGATAATTATTGACATGTGATTTTAAATACTTAGCTTATTTTACGTGCATAACCGTTAAATTTTGGAGTCAGCGCCGCCAAGATGTATATTCCTGAAGAAAAAATTTCAGAGATTCTAAATACTTCAGATATTGTTGATGTCATTTCAGAGACCGTCATTTTAAAAAAATCCGGAAGGAACTTTTTTGGTTTATGTCCCTTTCATTCTGAAAAGACCCCCTCTTTTTCTGTCAATACAAGCAAGCAGATCTTCCATTGTTTCGGTTGTGCTGCAGGGGGGAATGTATTGTCTTTTGTCATGAAATATCACGGGATTACTTTTCCTGAAGCGGCAAAAATGCTGGCTCGCAGGTATAATATAACCATTGAAACAAAAGAAATTGATCCTGCAAAAAAAAGAGAACTTCACCTTAAAGAGGGGTTGTTCCGGTTAAACAAAACCGTTATGGGGGTTTATTTTGATGTGTTAAAAAAATCAAATCCCGAGGATAAGGCAAGCAAATACTTAAAACAAAGAGATATTTCTGAAGATAGTATTCAGCAGTTCAGACTGGGGTTTGCTCCTGACAACTGGGACGCCATTGTTAAGGTTTTAAAAGAGCGAAAAATTTCTAAAAATATTGCCGTTCAAAGCGGTTTGATTTTGGAAAGAAAACAAAAGACCGGGTATTATGACCGGTTCAGAAACCGGATCATGTTTCCTATTTTTGATGTGAATATGCAGGTAGCGGGGTTTGGCGGCAGAGTGATGGATGATGCCATGCCTAAATATATGAATTCTCCTGAAACACCTGTATATAATAAAAGTCGTATTCTTTACGGCCTTCATGCAGCCAAACAATTTTGCAGGCAGGAAGGATTTGTTTATATTGTCGAGGGTTATTTTGATTTTTTGTCACTCTATCAACACGGTATTAAAAACACTGTGGCCAGTCTTGGCACTGCACTAACACCAGATCATGTGAGGATACTTAAAGGATATGCTTCCAGGATGGTGCTTGTATTTGATTCTGATGCTGCCGGAATCAATGCAGCAAAAAGAAGTATTAAAATTTTCCTGAAAGAGGGAGTTGATACAAGGATACTTGTACTCCCGGAAGGGAATGATCCGGATTCTTATGTGGTAAAACATGGACACGAAGCATTTAACAAACTGGCAAAAAATGCCAAAACCATCATGCAATTTCTTTTACAGGTTTCTATTGATACACACGGGCTGTCTGTTGAGGGACGGATCAGAATTTTAGATGATATGAAACAGCAGTTAATTTTGATTCAGGATAGCGCATTAAGATCTTTATATGTAAAAGAGCTTGCCGAAACATTGAATATAGATGAAAAAGCAGTTTTGGAGAAGGTCAGAGAACTCTATTTAAACCGTACTGCGAAAAGGTCATCTTTGATAGATGAAAAAAAAGATGATGATAAGCTGGAATCTGATCGAAGAGAAGAACAAATGATTTCACTGATGCTGAATTATCCTGAAATCATAGATGAAATAAAAAATAGAGAAGTTTTAGAGTGTTTTTATTCTGAAAAACTAAAGCGCATAGCAAAGAAAATTATAAGTGTGGATCCCGCTAAAAAAGCCTTCATCACAGATGTTATGGCAAGAATGGAAAAGAACGAGGACCAGGAACTTATCGCCTCTTATGTTATAGATGATTTTTTTTTAGAAGATATTCGTAAAACAGCTCTGTCTTTAATGAATAGAATCATAAGAGTAAGAACAAAACAGGAAAACACTTTAAATAGTAAAATTATAAGTGCGGAAAAGGGCTGTGATTCTGATTTGATGGATCTGTTGAAGCAAAAGCAGGCAGAAATTCAGCAATTACATGATCGGTTCTAACTTTAAGCCTTTGGGAGGCATTTTATGGCAGGTAAGACAAATAAATCTGGAGAGAATGTAATGATTAGCAAGAAAGAATTACAAAAACTTGTTAAAAAAGGTGAAAAAAATGGTTCTCTCTCTTTTGCTGAAATTAATGATGCAATGTCCGATGATTTAAAATCATTGGATCAGATTGAAGATATTGTTGTGCAATTTAAAGAGCTTGGGATTAAGCTTGTAGATAAGGAAAAAGAAAAAACAAAAAAGGCTGCTAAGAAAACTGCACCTAAGAAAACTGCACCTAAGAAAACTGCACCTAAGAAAACTGCACCTAAGAAAACTGCGGTTAAGAAAACTGCGGCTAAGAAAACTACTAAAAAAATCGCTAAAGGCAAAACCAAAAAATTATCACAAAAAGAAAATGAAAAAAAAGCAAAGGAAAAATTAGTTAAAGATCTTATTCTTTCTAAAAAACCCCGTTCGGATATTGAATTTGGTGCGGTGACTGATCCTGTGAAAATGTACCTTAAAGAAATGGGGATGGTTACGTTGCTCAGCCGTGAAGGTGAGATTGAAATTGCCAAAAAGATTGAGCGTGGAGAACGTGATATCTTGCGCGCCATGTTGGATTGCCCGATAGCATTATCTACAATTTTCATCTATGGAGATAAGATGGAAAAAAAATCTATGCGGCCCAAGCATGTTTTAAGGGATGTGGATGAAGGGGATGGGGTCGTCGATGAGGTTTCCAAGCAGGAAAAATTTTTAAATTCTATAAAAATAATAAAAGGCATTCATCAGGAAAACTTAAATAAAAGAGATCTATTGCTTCAAGAGAAAAAAGGATCTAAAAAATATGAAACCTTTTCCAAAGAAATATTTGAGAACACGGAAGTTATATTTACGGAATTAAAAAGATGGCGGTTTGAGTCCAATGTTATTGATAATATTGAAAAAAATATTAAAAATACCATTGATTGGTTTGACAAAGTTGATGATCTGTTTGGAAAATGCGCCAAGACTTTTAATGTTAAACCCCAAAAAATGTTCGATCAACTCTCTGATAAAAAAATATTTGCAAAGTGGGCATCATCCAAGTCTGATATTAAAAAGGAGCGAGCGGTAATATTATATCAGGATATTAATTCCCTTCTAACCCAGGTTGCTTGGAGAAAAAATGAAATCAAAGGGGATTCCAGGATTCTAAAACAGATTACTGACTGTGTCAACAAAGGGCGCAGAAATGCCGATTTCGCAAAAAGAGAACTGGTGAGAGCAAATTTAAGACTGGTGGTCAGTATTGCAAAAAAATATACGAACAGAGGATTACAATTCCTTGACTTAATCCAGGAAGGCAATATCGGCTTGATGAAGGCGGTCGATAAATTTGAATACAGAAGAGGATATAAATTTTCTACATATGCCACATGGTGGATCAGGCAGGCCATCACAAGAGCGATTGCAGATCAGGCCAGAACCATTCGGATTCCCGTTCATATGATTGAAACCATAAATAAGCTGATTCGGACATCACGATACCTTGTACAGGAAATGGGGAAGGAGCCGTCACCGGAAGAAATTGCCCAAAAGATGGAAATTCCTATTGAAAAAGTTAGACGGGTATTAAAAATTGCCAAAGAACCTATCTCTCTTGAAACGCCTATTGGAGAAGAAGAAGATAGTCATCTTGGTGATTTTATCGAAGACAAGAAGTTTTCCATTCCCTCGGATGCAGCCATTGATTTCAGCTTGGCAGAGCAAACCAGGAAGATTCTTGCCACTTTGACACCACGGGAGGAAAAAGTTCTTCGGATGCGGTTTGGTATCGGCGAAAAATCAGACCATACTCTAGAAGAAGTTGGAAAGGATTTTACTGTGACAAGAGAGCGTATTCGTCAGATTGAGGCAAAAGCGTTGAGAAAGCTGAGGCATCCGACAAGAAGCAAA
>JAFCZY010000349.1 GCA_019314105.1 Deltaproteobacteria bacterium | reverse complement strand
TAAGGGGGACAATCAATCCATTTTGTGCCCCAAGGTTAACAATAACCGGTGCCATCAATGTAGAGACAACAATATAATTCGCTGTTGTGGGAAGCCCCATGCCCAAAATAAGACTGATGACTGCCGTAAACAGCAAAATCAGCATCAGATTTCCACCGGAAATAAACTCCACAAACTCCGTCATGACAAGACCGATACCGGTCAGGGTCACAGTTCCGACGACAATACCCGCAGCAGCCGTTGCCACGCCAATGCCGATCATATTTTTACCACCGGATACAAGGCCGTCTACAAACTCGTGAAACCCTTTTTTAAATGAAAAATCATCCCCAGTGGCTTTTCTGATAAAGCCTTTTAAGGGACGCTGGGTCAGCACAATAACAATCAACAGCATGGTCGCCCAATAAGCTGATAATGAGGGAGAAAGCCTTTCCACTGTCAGACACCACATCAGAACAACCACAGGGAGCAAAAAATAATATCCGGCCTGGGCCGTCTTTCCAAGATCGGGAAGTAGGCTATAGCGAGCAAAAGGGACACCACATAAATAGTAGCGCCTCCGGCCACATCCTTAATCCAGCCGATACCATAATAGGTTGCCCCCCCCATGATAATGATAAATAAAATAGTCATGACAAAGGAAAGCAGTTTCTGGACAATAGTTTTTGTAACCTTTCTCTCCATGCCCTCAAGCCCCATTTTACAGGCCTCAAGATGGACAATGTAAACCAGGGCAATATAAGAAACAATCGCCGGTAAAAATGCATGTTTAATCACTTCTACATAGGAAATACCCACATATTCCACCATTAAGAATGCAGCCGCACCCATGACCGGTGGTGTGAGCTGGCCATTGGTGGAAGCAGCGACTTCGACAGCACCTGCTTTTTCCGCGGAAAATCCGACTTTTTTCATTAAGGGTATGGTAAAAGTTCCCGTGGTAACAACATTGGCAATGGACGATCCTGATACAAGCCCTGTCAGGCCCGATGATACGACAGCGGCCTTGGCAGGGCCGCCTTTCAAATGCCCCAGGCCGGCAAATGCAGTTCTAATAAAATAATTGCCTGCTCCTGCGGATTCCAATAAAGACCCGAACAGCACAAACATAAACACCATACCTGTTGAAACACCAAGTGCTACACCATATACACCTTCAGTCGTCAGCCAGTAGTGGGTCATGCCTTTTACAAGGCTGGCACCTTTATGGGCAATGACATCCGGCATCCAGGGTCCTGCAAATGTATAAAGAATAAACACGGACGCGACCACCATCAGCGGTGGACCAAGAGCCCTTCTTGTTGCTTCCAATAGTAGAACAAGTCCGATCACTGCAACCACAAGGTCAATGGTCAGGGGATCACCCGGACGCTCTGACAAGCCCGCGTAAAAAAGGAATAGATAAGATGCACAGAACGTTGCGACCAAAGCCAGTACCCAGTCCTGTACAGGAATATAATCCCTTGGGGAAGATTTGAATGTGGGGTAGGCCGTATAGGCTAAAAACATTGCAAATGCCAGGTGAATAGCCCTGGCTTCCGTGGAATTAAATACCAGGATATTGAAAATAAACGGCAGGGGAGATGCATACCACAATTGAAACAGGGTCCAGGCCAGGGGGACAAAAAATAAAACTTTTTTGGGAATCGTGCCGACGGGGTTTCTGGCTCCTGTATCCGCTTCGGCAACCATCTCTTGCAGTGCATCCTGATCGGCTGCAGTACTATTCGCTTCGGTCATTATGACGATTCCTCCATGGAAAAATAGTTTTTATGCAAAAACAATTAAAGTGTGTGGTCTTAAAAGACCACACACTTTAATTGTTACCAAGAACAGGATTTACATAAGGCCTGCTTCTTTATAGTATTTTATTGCGCCGTCATGGAGAGGTGCTGAAAGACCGTCTTTGATCATCTCTTCTTTCTTAAGATTTGCAAACGCGGGATGGAGTTTTTTGAACTGATCAAAATTTTCAAAAACTGCTTTTACTATATTATAAATAATATATTCAGGAGTATTGGTTGAGCTGACAAAAGTTGCCCCCACACCAAAAGTTTTGGTATCAGAAGGATTTCCGCGATACATACCACCGGGAATGGTTGCCATTCTATAATAATCAGCTTCTTTAACCAGTTTATCAATAGCAGGACCTGTTACATTTACCAAAACAGAATCACAGGAAGTGGTTGCTTCCTTAATGGAACCTGAAGGATGACCCACTGTAAACACAATGGCATCAATCTTGTTGTCGCAAAGCGCTGATGACTGTTCAGCAGATTTAAGTTCTGAGGCCAGTTTGAAATCAGCTTTTGTCCAGCCCAGAGCTTCCATGACAATTTCCATTGTTGCACGCTGTCCGGAACCCGGGTTTCCAATATTGACCCGTTTGCCTTTAAGATCCATAAAAGTTTTAATGCCGGAATCTTTACGCGCTACAACCGTAAACGGTTCAGGATGAATACTGAAAACAGCTCTCAAATTTTTATTAGGTCCTTTTTTAGCAAATTTACTGGTACCATGATAGGCATGATACTGCCAGTCAGACTGTGCCACACCCATGTCCAGTTCGCCTGCTCTAATTGCATTAAGGTTGTATACAGACCCACCCGTACTCTCCACTGAACAACGGATATGATGAACTTTTCTCCCCTTGTTCACCAAGCGTGAAATGGCACCGCCGGTTGGGTAATAAACACCGGTTACGCCACCGGTTCCAATGGTAACAAAGGTTTGATCAGCTGCCTGAACAGGAGCTGAACCCATAAAAAGAACCAACCCAAAAAGTGCTGCAATACAAAAAACAAATAACTTTTTCATTTGAACCTCCTAATTTAAATAATAAATTAATATCTTTGCTGTTACGCTAAAGAATCATCCTTAAACTCTAAGTTTTTTATTTGCCGTTACTCCCTCCTTTTTTTTATTTACAATTATTTTCAGGTTATCACATTACCAAAGAGCAATCTTCATACCAGAGCCATTTTTATATGAAACACCAAAACTTCTACATATGATTTCTTCTCGTATAATTGATGGTATGATCAATTATACGGCTTGAATCCTTCTAAAATCAGTCAAATAGCAATAAGTAATGATGGCCACAGTAAGATTTGAGTATTTCCTCAAGTTTGATCATTTCATCAACAACTATTTTGCATTGATG
>JAFCZY010000048.1 GCA_019314105.1 Deltaproteobacteria bacterium | reverse complement strand
CCAAGCCGTTTTCTTTCTCAACAACGCATATTGCCAACCCCATGCTGCCAAGTTTTATGGGCAGCACAAACGTCAAAACTCATGAAATTGTCAGCCGAAATCTAAAATATTCAGCGCTTTATGGCGGTCATATCAAAGGAAAATCGGCCCGATACTGCCCTTCTTTTGAAGATAAAATCGTCAAATTTCCGGACAGGGACAGCCATCATGTCATCCTTGAATATGAAGGCATTGACTCAAAAGAAATTTATGCGTCAGGGCTTGGCAACAGTCTGCCGCTGGAAATTCAGTATAAAGTTGTCAGATCTGTGAAAGGGCTTGAGGCGGCTAAAATCATGAGACCGGCCTATGCCATTGAATATGATTATATTAATCCGCTGGAATTATCTGCCGCTCTTGAAACAAAAAAAATAAAAGGTCTTTTTTTAGCTGGACAGATCAATGGCACATCAGGGTATGAAGAAGCAGGTGCTCAAGGCTTATGGGCGGGTATTAATGCGGCCTGCACTGTCCAGAAAAGACCCCCCTTTATTCTTGATCGCTCCCAGGCGTATATCGGCGTTATGGTGGATGATCTTGTAACAAGGGGAACAAATGAACCTTACCGGATGTTTACCTCAAGAGCTGAATACAGACTGTTGCTCAGAGAAGATAATGCCGACTTAAGGTTGTCTGAAATTGGGAATAAACTGGGGCTTGTAGAGAATGATACCTTAGAATTCTGTAAAGAAATTGCGGCCCAGACGCAAAAAGAAATCCACCGCCTGAAACAAACGATAGTGAAGCCCGGCAAAATAGTGAATGATTTTTTACGGGCCAAGGGTACAAATCAAATAACAACCGGAGTGAAACTTGAACAGCTTCTAAAGAGAGCGGAACTTGATTATGTCTCTTTGAAAAAAATTTGCCCGCCGCCGGCACCTGTTTTGGGAAGGGCTGAGAAACAGGTTGAAATTCAGATAAAATATGAAGGATATATCCTGCGGCAGCTCAATGAAATAAAAAAATATAAAGATCTTGAAAACATAAATATACCAAAAGAGTTTGATTATTCTAAAACCCATGGTCTTTCAAACGAGCTTAAGGAGAAGTTGATTCATATCCTTCCTAAATCGATAGGGCAGGCATCCAGGATCGATGGGATGACACCCGCTGCCATATCGGTATTAATGGTTGGAATTTCTGCATTTCATAGAAAAATCACTACTTGACTTGAATAAATTCAAACTTACTATGTATAAACATAAATGATTAAAATAATTGAATTAAATTATACGAGGGCTGAAGTATGACCGACGATTATTACAAAATTTTAGGCGTTGATAAAAAAGCCGATGCTTCCCAGATTAAGAAAGCATATCGAAAACTTGCCTTAAAATATCATCCCGACAAAACAAAGGGTGATAAGGCAATGGAAGATAAGTTTAAAAAAATCAGTGAAGCCTATGCTGTTTTGAGTGATTCTGAAAAAAGAAATCAGTATGATACCTATGGATCAGCCGATTTCCAGCAACGATTTTCACAGGAAGATATTTTCAGAAACTTTGATCTGGGTGATATTTTAAAGGACTTCGGGTTTAGCGGCTCACGGGGTGGCGGATTCTCTTCGGGCTTTGGCAGAGGCGGACAACGAGGCGGACCCGGCATGGGCGGAAACCCGTTTTTTCAGAATATGGGAGGCGGGGGGTTTGGGCAACAGCAACAGCCTCAAATGAAAGGGAAAGATATTGAATATGAAATCCCTTTAACCCTCCATGAAATTATCAACGGGACTAAAAAGACGATTACCATCAACCAGGGCGGCACTGCCAGGGCGATTGAAGTAAAAATCCCCAAAGGATTGACCCGGGGGAAAAAAATCAGACTTGCCGGGAAAGGGGAAATGAGCCCCCACGGTGGGCCTGCGGGCAATCTCTATATTAAATCCAACCCCATCTCTTCAAATGGGTATACCATTGAAGGAAATGATGTATTGTTTTTAAAAAAGATTACCCTCACCCAGGCATTACTCGGGGATACGATAGAAGTACAGACACCGGACGATACTGCCATCAACTTTAAGCTTCCAGCCGGAACAAATCACAAGTCAAAAATGCGAATTCCCAAACACGGGATTCCCCAAATGAAAGGGAATGGTTGCGGAGACCTTTTTGTTGTGATTAATATAACCCTACCCAAAAAGCTGACCAAAGAACAAAAAAAATTGATTCAGCAATTAAAAAAAACGGGGTTATAAATTATATTATGCCTGAATTTATTCCTTTGATATCAGACCTTGAGATAACCAAACAAATTCAAAAAACGGGACAAAAAATTTCCAGTGATTATAAAGAGAAAGATCTGGTTTTAGTGGGTGTATTGAAAGGATCATTTATTTTTATGGCAGACCTTACCCGGCAGATTTCCATTGATCATGATATTGATTTTATTGGGGCTTCTTCATATGAGGGAACATCCTCAACCGGACAAATCGTTTTTACCAAACAGCCGGATCTGGAGTTTGAAAGCAGAGACATTTTGCTGGTGGAAGACATTGTAGATACAGGGAATACACTTTTAAAAATAATTGAGTTTATACAATTATTAAATCCCAAATCCATTAAAATTTGCACTTTAATTGACAAACATGAGCGGCGTGAGGTAAAAATGGATGTTGATTATTCATGTTTTTCACTTGATAAAGGGTTTATTGTTGGTTATGGATTAGATTATAATGAAAAATATAGAAATCTTCCGGCCATTTATGACCTGAAACTCTAGGAATAAGGAGAATCCAATGATTATTACCTGTAATGAGTGTTCAACAAGTTTCAACCTTGATGATTCTCTTGTCAAAGAAAAGGGCTCAAAAGTCCGTTGCTCTATTTGTAAACATATTTTCACCGCATTTCCATTGCCTCAGGAACCGGAGAAGGAGTCTGAAGAATCATCAGACCTCAATTTTGAATCCTTTCCGGATGATGATTTTTCCTTTGATGAAATTGACTTGGAAATTGATGAGGATGACGAATCCCAAGAGATTGAATTGGAAGAAAGCCATTGGGAGTTTGAGGGTGATGACGGCATTGAATTTGAAGACTCCGAAGAAGAAGATTCCGAAGAAGAAGAGTTTGACAGCATTGAATTTGAAGATTTCGAAGAAGAAGAGTTTGATGACATTAAATCTGACTCCATTGAAGATGAACCTGCTTCTTTAGATAGTACAGAGAGTGAATCCATTTTGAAAATGGAAGATGAAACCGCTTTTCAGGCCCCGGATTATCAAACTCTCGAGGAGGAGTCTTTAGCCGATAAGGACGATGACGATGAATTTGAATTAGAGTTCGATATTGAGGCGGGTTCTGAAAATGGAGAGCCCGACATTCCTGATGATGAAAGGGACGAAGATCTACTTGAAATAGAAACCGAGCCGGAAGATGATTTTTCAGAATATGATGAAATTTTGGAACCGGAAACCGAACCGGAAAAGACGTCTTTTGAAAAAGAAATTATAGAAGAAAAAGTACTGGCCGAAGAACTGGAAACCCTTATGGACACAGCACCAAAACCCAGAAAAAGGAAAAAGAAGTCCCTTGTCGGGACACCTGTTCTCGTGCTGCTGCTGATCTTCTTTTTGGTTATAGGCGCCTATATTGCCAGTGGCATGACCGGATATAAAATACCGTATCTATCTGACATTAAAATTCCTTTTATTGAACAATATTTTAAAAAATCGGTTCCCGAAAAATTAGATGTCAAGCCTGTCCCCAATCAAAAAAGTGTGAATGGGAGATTTGTCACCAATTCAACTGCCGGTCCCTTGTTTGTCATTACAGGAAGGGTGGAAAACCTTTCAAATATTGTTTATAGCCATATTGAAATTCGAGGAACGTTGATCACTAAAGGCAAGGTGGAAGCAAAAATAAAAAATATCTTTTGTGGAAATATTATAACAGAAGAAATGCTCAAAACAGGAAATATTTCAGACATTAATAAATTGCTTGCCCTAAAAAAGGGAAACCATCATTCAAACGTCAATATAAAACCCGGCGCCAGTGTTCCTTTTATGGTTGTATTTTCGGATCTCCCTGAAAAATTACAGAATTTTACCGTTAAAGTCATCAAATTTGAAAAAAACAATTAAATATTGACAATTAAAGCAGTTCTGTGATATTCATTTCGGGTTTTGGCGACGTAGCTCAGATGGTTAGAGCATGCGGCTCATATCCGCAGTGTCCGGGGTTCGATTCCCTGCGTCGCTACCAAGATATTACAATGCCCCCTTTTTTAAAAGGGGGTTTCTTTTTTTGATTCAGAGCAAAGTTTATGATAATAGTTATAAAATCAATCAGACGATTTATTTTAAGGAGATGTTATGCTTGGTATTTATGAAATTTATGTAAAGGACCATTTCGCTGCAGCCCACGCATTGAGAGGATATGATGGGAACTGCTCCAATATGCATGGTCATAATTGGATCATAGAGGTATATATTCAGTGTACAAAACTTAACAAGCTGGGTATCGGTGTTGATTTCAGGGATGCCAAAGGTGTTATAAAAGAGGTGTTAAGCAAATTTGATCATACCACTCTCAATGAAGTTGCAGAGTTTGGCAGCATCAATCCGACATCTGAAAACATTTCCAGATTTTTGTATACTGAGCTTTCCCGACGTCTGAACACCGAACATATAACCGTCAGCAAAGTAATGGTATTTGAAAGCCCCGGATGCGGGTCTTCTTACCAGGAGGTGTGATTGCAGCTTGATATTTGTGAAATTTTCTATAGCCTTCAGGGGGAATCCACCTTTGCCGGGATGCCTTGCATTTTTATAAGACTGTCGGGATGCAATCTTAGTTGTTCGTGGTGTGATACACGCTATGCAAATGAAGAATGTCACTCCATGACCTTTGATCAGATCTTAAAAAAAATTGCTCCCTATCATTGCAACCTGGTTGAAGTCACCGGTGGTGAACCGCTGTTTCAGAACGATACACCCGCCCTGATATCCATGCTTTTAGAAAAAAATTATCAAGTCCTCCTTGAAACAAACGGCAGTAAAAACATTAAAGACATACCTTTAAATTGTATAAAAATTATTGATATCAAATGTCCTTCCAGCAATGAATCTGACAGTTTTTTATCAGAAAACATAGATTTTTTAACTGAATATGATGAGATCAAATTTGTCATCGGGTCTCGAAAAGATTATGAATTTGCTAAATTTGTTATTGGAAATAAATTGCTTAAAATCTCACAGAAAAAAATCCATCTTTCACCTGTTTTCGGACAAATACCACTCAAAGCCGTTGCTGCCTGGATGATTGAAGATAACCTACCCGCCAGACTGTCGTTGCAGCAGCACAAGATCGTTTGGGATCCGGATAAACGAGGGGTTTAAATAAAAATATGACAGACAAAGCCATCGTACTTTCCAGTGGCGGAATTGATTCCACCACTGCAATGGCCATTGCAAAATCAAAAGGCAAAGACATTTACGCCTTAAGTTTCAGATATGGACAAAGACATTTTATAGAACTTGAATCTGCCAAAAAAGTAGCTAAATCACTTGGGGCAAAGGTCCATAAAATCATTGATATTGATTTAAGACAATTTGGCGGTTCTGCCCTGACCGATGATATCAATGTTCCCAAACATGACACAACTGATGGCATCAAGGAAGATGAAATCCCCATCACCTATGTTCCGGCCAGAAACACTATTTTCTTGTCCTATGCCATGGCCTGGGCAGAAGTTTTAAAGGCCACGTCTATTTATATTGGCGTTACTGCCGTGGATTATTCAGGTTATCCCGACTGCAGGCCCGCCTTTATTGAGGCGTTTGAAAAAATGGCCAATCTCGCCACCAAAATCGGGATAACAAAAGAAACCATATTAAAAATTGAAACGCCCTTAATCTATCTTTCCAAAGCAGACATCATTAAAACCGGGGATAAATTAGGGGTGGATTACGCGTTGACTATTTCCTGCTATGATCCGAACAGGAACGGTAAATCCTGTGGCAGGTGTGATTCTTGTCTTCACAGGATAAAAGGATTCAAAGAAGCGGGAATTAAAGATCCAACCTCTTATTATTAGCAAAAAGTGCTTCAGCATAAATTTCCACCGGGTGTTTCACTGAAATCGGCTGTTGACGCTTGGCCAGCATATCAGAAATCTGCATCATGCAGGCGGGGCAGGACGTAGCAACGGTCGAGCATCCGGTATGGATAATATTCTCGGCTTTTTTCAGGCCGATTTGTGATGAAATATCATACTGCTGAAGATTAAAGGTGCCTCCCATACCGCAGCAGGTGTCGCTGTCTGTCATTTCTTTTAATTCATGACCGGAAGCAAGGATGACCTGGCGGGGTTCATTAAATATCCCAAGGGATTTTTTAAGATGGCAGGGATCGTGATAGGTAATACTTTTTTTGTTGTTCTCGTCACCTGAAATCGCCGAGGACAGGTCAAAGCGTTTTTCCATCAGCCAACTGATATCCACCGTTTTTTGGGCCAGCATTTCAATCTGCTGTAATAAATCTTTATCCAGATGTTTTAACAAAGCAGGCCATAAATTTATAATGGTGGATGAACAGGTGGCACAGGCCGTCACAAGATAATCAAATTTTTCCCTTGAAAAAAGATCTACGTTTATTTTTACAAGACGTTCAAAGGTTTCACTATCTCCTGATGATATTGCCGGGATACCACAACATCCCTGATTAAAAGGAATAAAAACATCGGCATCAAAATATTTTAATACATCAACCACGCTGTGGGCGATGTTTGGAAACGCTTTATCTATCAAACAGCCGACAAAAAAAGCCACTTTTACGCTCTTTCCCTGTATCCTTAAATTCTGGCCCTCAAGTGTTGTATTAAAAGCGGTTTCTTTGAGCGGAACAATATTTCGATGACGCAATAGCGGGGAAGCAATCCTGGCACATGACGTCTCCTGAGGGTTGTCTTGTTTTTTGAAAAAGATTTTTTGAAATGGCGTGACCATCCCCATAAGATGATTGAATGTCTCAGGATTGGATAGAATTTTCTTAAATAATATCTTTTTGGAAAACGACAATCCAAGATATTGCGCAATAATGACCCTTGCCTTTAAAAATATCTCAACCGTATTCACATTGCTGGGGCAGCCATGGGCGCAGGATCCGCAAAGCAAACATCTTTGCAGCCGTTCATTTACCCCTTTGGCATCATCAAACATCTGATCGATCAATCCATTGATCAGAACAAGCTTGCCCCTTGACACATCTGCTTCTTTCCGAGTCTGGGCAAACAAAGGACAATTGGCCTGGCACATCCCGCAACGGGTACACACCGCAAGTTGATCGGCAAGCTGTCTTACATCACGGGCAAGCTGTTGCATTTTACCTGTGACCTTCAGCTTACGTGTGGCCTTCAGGCTATCCAAAGGAATACTCTGTTGTCTGCCTGACTTCCTGTTTGATTTCTCTTTCATGAAGTCCGATCAGGTATAAAAGTCCATCAAGACCAACACTTGAAATAGCATTGGATGCATTTTGCCGGACAACCGGTTTGGCGTTAAAGGCAACGCCCAGGCCTGCAATACTGATCATGGGAAGATCATTGGCACCGTCGCCGACAGCAATGGTCTGTTCAAGGGCAAGATTTTCCTTTTGAGCAATCTGTCTGAGTAATATTGCTTTTTTTTCACCATCCACAATATCACCGACAACCTTTCCGGTCACCACGCCATTTTCAATGTCCAGTTCATTGGCATACATATAATCAAACCCAAGTTGTTCCTTTAAATATTTTCCCACAAAGGTAAATCCCCCGGACAGGATACCCAGTTTATATCCAAGACCCTTCAGGGTTTTGGTAACCAGATCCGCACCATCGGTCAATGGCAGGTCTTTTGAGATTTTTATCAACTGATCTTGTTTTATTCCTTTTAAAAGGGCCACTCTTTTTCTGAAACTTTCTTTAAAATCGATTTCTCCCCGCATGGCAGATTCAGTGATTTTGTTCACCTGCTCCCCGACATCAGCCAGTTTTGCCAGTTCAACAATGACTTCCGCCTGAATCAATGTTGAATCCATATCAAAAATAACGAGTTTCCTGTTTTTCCTGTAAATATTGTCCACGTGAAAAGAGATATCAATCCCGGCTTTTTGGGAAATTTCCATGAATCTTCTTCGCATATCAAGAAGATTTAAAGGGGTCCCGCTGACGGAAAGCTGTACGCACGCCCTTGGATTATCCCGTTGTTTCTTGAGAGAAATCCTCCCGGTAAGACGTGTGATGCTGTCAATGTTTAAATAATTATCTGCTATGATGGATGCTACCGCAGAAATCTGCTGGGCGGTCAGCGTTCTGCCAAGAAGGGTGATGATTCTTCTTTCTTTTCCCTGTGCATGGACCCATTTTTCATAATTTTCAGACTCAATCGGTTTGATGTCTATCTTAAGTCCCATGTTGTGGCCCTCGAATAACATATCTTTGAAAATTGGAGAAAAATCTTTTGTTTTAGGAATTTCAGCCAGGATTCCAAGGGAAATATGCTCATGGATTACGGCCTGGCCGATATCCAGGATATTGACATCATATTCTGCCAGAATTCCTGTAAACTTTGCATCAAGCCCTTTTCGGTCTCTGCCGGTAATATTTATCAATACAACATAACTCATTGCCCATATCCTTCAATTAGTTTTTAATCATTTTTATCACAAAACTTTTAAGTTTGCACCCTGCATAGTCTGCTATCCGCAATATTTTTTTTCTTTACGCCAAAAATTAATACAGATGAAATAAGATAAAACACAGCAAATATAGTAAATACAAGCTGGAAATTTGAACCGGTTATGTCAAGGACAATACCTGAAGCCCAGGGCCCTAAAAATCCGGCAAAAAATCCATATGCCGTAAATACCAGACCGCCGCCAAATTTAATCCCGATAAAACAGGACAGAAAGCTGATGATATAAAGATGAGTAGACAGGGACATTAAAAAATAAGCAGTTGATGCCATGAGAAATATGGCCATCAATATCTTTTGTTTGGGATATATATCTGCCAGTCTGCCGCAAACCAGTCGGCCAATCCCGTTTAACACATTAAAGCCGGTCAATATATAAACATATTGTGTAATTCCATATCCTAAAGATGCCCCAAAAGAGGATGCAAGAACGATCAAGGAAATTCCGGCAGCTCCGGATAACGCCCAGACCCACCAGAGAAACCAGAAAGATGACATCCTTATGATTTTTTTCAATGACAGTGTTGATAATGGTTGTTTTTTCTGATCTTTTTTATGGCCGGGGATTTTTATGAACAAGGCAAACGATGTTCCCAGGAGAATAGAGATGACTGCTGCAAAATTGGATGTAAACACATAGCCTTTTGATATCAGAAAATAGGTGAATATGGGAGACATAACAGCGGAAGAACCCCCGAAGGTTAAATTAAGGATTCCGGTAATCAGCCCCTTGTTTTCAGGAAACAGTCTTTGGAAAATAGTGAGACAGGGGATATAAACAAATCCGCAGAAAAAGCCCTCAATAAAAGCCCAGATATATATGTGTTCAATGGTGGTTGCCTGTCCGACAAAGATCATGGCAAGGCCGCAGACAAAGCTGCCTGCAAAAATAATAAAGTGGCCGGGTAATTTTTCCTGTAGCTTTCCGGCCAGAACCATTGAAAAACCAGTACCTGCCAGAATAAAAAACATTGAACTCCCGATTTGTGCCTTATTTATATGAAAAAGAATCTGCCATTCCGATGCCATAACGCCGGGAAAACCAAATACAAAGGCTCCCGGAAAAAAAATGGTTAAGCATCCGAAGATGAGAATTATTTTTTTATTTTTAAAGAAAGGCATAGTTGCTTTAATTCATTATAATTATTCAGTTCAGGGTCATCCACTATTTTTTCAAACAGCAGTAGCTTTATTTTGCCGATTTCAGGACCGGGGGCAACCCCTGTGAGTCGGATAATATCATTCCCGGTGATTTCAAGATGATTCATTTGGAGAGATTCCTGCCCGGACAATTCATCAAATATTTTTTTAAGTCGGACACGAATGGCAGAAAGCGTATAGGGGGTCTTACCTTCCGCCAGATTTCCTTTTTTATCGGCAATCCTCATCCGCATGAAATCCCGGTAATCCAGCCCGTATTTATCCAGCATTGCCAGCAGCCTTCTGGTCGCTTTGGGCGTTGTCTGCTTAACCAGAGGCCGCATGTGAGTTTTAATCAAAGAGGTGATATAGGTGATATCCTTAACAGAAAATCTTAATGTTGTCAGATCATGAACCACGGCTCGGGTATGGTTTTCATGCCCGGCAAACGTTAATTTACCGTTCTTTATTTTTGCGGCATCAAATTTTCCGGCGTCGTGCAGAAATCCTGCCAGTCTTAAAACAGGAAAACGAGGTGACAAGGCATCCCCCACCAGCATATTGTGTTCAAATACTGTTTCCCCATGATGGGGGCCCCCATCAAGATCATGGCACCGATCAAGACTGGGGAAAATTTTAACCAGCAGCCCTGTTTTTTTTAATGCCTTAAAGAACAGAGATGGCCTTTTCAGGCCAAGTGCTTTCATAATTTCATGATGAATTCTCTCTCTTGCGACAGGGTCCAGCAGATCTTTATTCTCAAGGATAACCGCAAGGGAGGACAAGGAAAGAGCTCCGTCTATCATGGCTACAAATCGGCAGGCCCGGATCATTCTGACAGGATCTTCATGGATTCTTTTTTCAGGGTCCCTTGTAAATCTGATAATCGTATTTTCAAGGTCTTTTCTTCCATTAAAGGGATCAATAACCTTTTTTGTGATGGAATCACAGGCCATGGCATTGATGGTAAAATCTCTTTTTGCCAGATCTGACTCAGGGAAATCAGAAATATCAAATGCCGTCCGTCCGGAAGAAATCTCAATACCATCCACGAGACAAACAGGAAACGTTTTTCCAACCGTTTTAACTTTTTGATCTGAAAAAAGGGTTTGGATCTCTTTTATAGACGCATTGGTCAGGATATCAAAATCATCCGGCGTTTTTTGCAACAGCATATCCCGGACAGCGCCACCGACGATATAAGCCTGGAATCCATTTTCCTTAAACCGGTCTAAAATAAATGGGAGGGTTTTTTCACTCTTCATTTAAGAAAGCCCTGTGTCAATACCCCGATAAAAAGGAGGATTGAAATTACTGAATTAATATGGAAAAATGCCATATTAATATGTGTTAAATTATCGGGTTTAACCAGCTGATGCTCAACAATCAGAAGAAGACCTATACCCCCTAAAAATATTAAAAAAACCGGATGCATGCCAAAGCTCGCATACATGGCCAAAAGAAAAATAAAGGTACCCCCATGAAGCATTGAAGAGATGCGCAGGGCTTTTTGCGGACCGATTTTTGCCGGCAAAGAAAAAAGCCCCTCTTTTTGATCAAAATCAATATCTTGGCAGGAATAGAGAATATCAAATCCGGCAATATAGGTCAGCAAGGCAAGGCTGAGGAAAATGATGCTCCACGACAGGGTTCCGGTAATCGCCACCCATGCTCCCACAGGTGCAAGACAAATAGCAAACCCCAGATATAGATGACAATATTTTGTGAACCGCTTGGTATAGGAATAAAACAACAAAAAAAATAATACCGGGAAAGAAAGCCACAAACAAAGGCGTGATAGCATGGCTGCGGAAAAAATGAATGCCAGGGATGAGACTGCAACAAAAAGTAAAGATTCCTTTTTTGACAACAGTCCTGAAGGGATTTCCCTTATGGTTGTCCGTTTATTTTTAAGATCAATATCCGCATCCACAATTCTGTTAAATCCCATGGCAGCAGACCTTGCCCCCACCATGGCCAGAAGAATCCAGATAAAATCCCAGGTTGAAGATGAATGATTCTCCCAGGCCATCACTACGGCAGACAGGGCAAAGGGAAGTGCAAAAATGGTATGGGGGAACTTAATCATTCTCCCGTAAATCAGTAGTTTATTTTTAATATATTCCATAGGCAATGGTGTTACATTCAGGACATTTTCCTTGTTTTAATAAATAATTTTCTATCTGATACCCCGCACGTCTTACTAAAAGCGCATTGCAGGAATGACAATAGGTATTTTCCGACGACTGGCCCGCTACATTTCCGATATAGACATATCTAAGACCCGCAGCTTTACCTGCCTTATATGCTTTTTCCAATGTCAAAACAGGGGTGGCGGGTCTGTCCATCATGTTATAGCAGGGATGAAATCTTGAAATATGCCAAGGGGTTTCGCAACCCAGATCATTGGCAATATAGTCTGCCATCGCCTGAATATCACCCTCAGCATCATTTAAACCCGGGATCAAAAGAGTGGTGATTTCCACCAGAATTCCCAAGTTTTTCATTTTTTTAATAGTGTTTTTAACCGGTTCAAGTCTTGCCTTGCAATATGTCTGGTAAAATTTGTCATTAAAGGCTTTCAGATCCACATTAGCCGCATCAAGATAAGGGGCAATCATTTCAAGCGCTCTGGTGCTCATATACCCATTGGTGACAAAAATATTTAATAGACCCTGATTCTTAGCAAGTCTGGCCGTTTCAAGGGCCAGTTCAAAAAAAACGGTGGGTTCTGTATACGTATAGGAAATGCTGTCGCAACCTGATTTTATGGTCTCTTTGACAATGGCTTCAGGGGAAAAGTCTCTTCCCTGGATTAATCCATCGTAATCCGACGGCATCTGGGCAATATCCGCATTCTGGCAAAAGCTGCATTTAAAATTACATCCTACAGTGGCAATGGAATAGGACGATGAACCCGGCTTTAAATGGAAAAGGGGCTTTTTTTCTATGGGATCAATGCTAGTGGCAATCACTTTTGGATATACCAGAGAATAAAGCCTGCCATCTTGATTTTCCCGAACGCTGCAAATACCTCTTTTCCCATCTTTGATGACACAAAAATGATGGCAGATATGACATTTTACTCTTTTTTTATCCAGTTTTTCATAGATCAGGGTCTCCATCATCAAGACCTCATCCGTGTGGCCAGTCCTGTTGTAGGGCGATAAGCCTTTGGCCTCTTTAGCTTCAACACCAGAGGCCGGGTTCGAAAGTTCGGCACCGGCTTGATTTTCATACCAATAAGCGTTCCGAAAAATGATTTTTGAATAATTTTATTATTTTCAACAAGTGCGGCTATTTTCCCGTAGGTAAAAGGAAATTGCAAGGTAGTCCTCCATTTTACAGGCACATTCCCCAGAATGGCAAATAAAATCTGTTTGAGTTCCCAGATACCGAAAAAATTAGCGTGGGCATAAATATTGGGCACAAAAAAACTTTTAAATCGGCGAATCATGTTTAATGGCGCATATCGGTTCAGAATACAGAGGACAACGGTATCCTTTGCCACCCTACAGGCTTCTTCAATGGCTTTGGCAGGTCTATCTGTAAATTCAAGGCTTGTGAAAAAAAAAGCACAATCAAATGCATTGTCATCAAATGGGAGGTCTTCAGCCACACCCCGGTGAAGATCCACCTGATTTCCAAGCCGGTTTGATGCCAGGTCCAGCATATAGGGTGAAGGGTCCAATCCGGTTAGATTTAATCCCTTGTCCAGTAATGGTTCAAGACTGATACCGCTACCGCAGCCAATATCAAGAATCCGCTGTCCTTTTTCAGGGGATAAAAAATCCATCATTAATTTGATTTCGAGATCCAGGCAATACTTATTTTTAGCCGGGTCAAACCAGGCATCATATAATCCGGCATCTTGAAAATCAAATATATAGCCCATAATTAATCAATAATTTCCTTGACCTTTTCCATCATTCCATCGATGGCAACAACTGCTGGAGAATCATCTTCCAGTTCAAGAAGTGACCGTCTTTCCATATCAAACTCAAGAAGGTTATTGTCATCGGGTATGGTGCACAATATGGGAACACCAATACTCTCAACCTCATCCAGAAAGGCTTTGCTTAAGTTTTCCGGTGCCCGGTTAACGATCAGGCCCTTATGTTTTACATCTATCTTAAGGCTATCCAGCATTTCATTAATTCTTCCAACAGCTCGAAGTCCCCTTAAGGCATAGTCGGTGACCATCAGCAGGATATCTACCTTACCACTGGTTCTCCTGCTTAAATGTTCCATCCCGGCTTCATTGTCCACAAGAAGATATTTATAATTGCCTTCCAGCTCATCGGCAAACCGGTTAAGAATATTATTGACCATACAATAACATCCTTGGCCTTCCTGACGACCCATGACCAGAAGATCAAAAGCCTTTTCCTCAATCAACACCTGATTCATCAGCATTTCAAGATACAACATTTTATCCATACCCGAGGGAACACCCTGGGGATCTTTCATAAAATTTTCACGGATGTCACCCACTGTTTTGTCAATTTCAAGTCCCAGGGTTTCACCCAGGTTACTGTTTGGATCCGCATCAATTGCAAGAAGAGGATCATTGAAATGTTTTGTAAAATACCGCATTACAAGTGCTGAAACCGTTGTTTTACCAACCCCGCCTTTTCCGGACATTGCGATTACTTTGCTCATATTCACTCCAAATATCTATATTAAATTCATGTTTCCATAACATAACGCACTCTTTTAAAAAAGCAAACAATCAAAGAGGCTGCTTTTTATTTTGCATATTGCATGGATAGATCATGGTATCTCTTCAGCGTTCTCTGAACTTTTCCAAAGACCGTATCTTCCGGATAACAAGCATTTAAATCAGGTGCCCCTGCCGGGATACCCGTGAGAACTTCAATTCCCTCTTCAATGGTTCTGACCCTGTAAAGATGGAACTGTTTTTTCCTGATGGCTTGAACAACATCTTTTCTTAAAACAAGGTTTTTTACATTTGAAAACGGAATCATGACGCCCTGAGTTTTAGTCAATCCTTTTTTAACACAGATATCATAGAACCCTTCTATTTTTTCATTCACACCGCCAATGGCCTGAATTTCACCCTTTTGATTCACAGAGCCTGTCACGGCAATTTCCTGTCGGATAGGAATGCCGGAGAGACTGGAAAGAACAGCATACAATTCTGTAGAAGAGGCACTGTCCCCATCCACGCCGTCATAGCTCTGCTCAAAGGTAATACTGATGCTCACGCTTAAGGGATAATTTTGGGCAAACATTCTACCCAGATAGCCGGAAACAATCATCACCCCTTTGTCATGGGTCTCCCCTGAAAGATCAGATTCATGTTCGATATTAATAATCCCGGGATTTCCCATATAAGATTCTGCCGTAATCCTTGTGGGCCTTCCAAAGGATATTTCCCCCATATCATAGACCGCCAGCGCATTCACCTGACCTGTCACCTTTCCTTTTACATCAATCAGAACCGTCTGATCATTAAATTGCTCCCATACTTTTTCTTCATACAGATTATGCCGGAACCTGTGCTGGTTAAGCGCTTTGCTTACATATTTCGACGAAACCACAAGGGCATTTTCTTTTTTTGCCCAGTAATCCGCTTCTTTCAGTACCCCGAGGATCTGGCCGAATCTGAGAGAGAGCTTTTTTTGATCTGTGACCATTCTGTTCCCATATTCGATCACAGCCCACACACCATCCGGGGTAAAATGCAATAAGCCTTCTTTTTGACAGACACGGGCAATAAACAGGACATAATTGTAAATATTTTTATCTGTCAGTTCTGCTTCATAATCAAAATCCGCCCTGACTTTAAATATTTTATTAAATTTGGAATCTGTATTTTGTAAAATCATGAAAGGTTCATACCCGCCGACAAGCACCACCTTGACAGTCAACGGTATGGGAGCCGGTTTTAACGAGGGCATGCCATAATCTGCCTGATCGGGCATATCTTCGATCTGAAGCATTGAGTCCTGCAATGTTCGTTTTAAAGATTCCCACACCAGCGGATTCATTAAAAGTGGTTCAATATTAATGATCAGATAGCCCTTATTGGCTTTTAAAAGAGCGCCTGCCTGAACCATGGTAAAATCCGTCTCAAATGATCCCATAATCGGTTTTTTTTCAATTTTCCCAAAAAGATTATGAAAACTTGGGTTTGGTTCAAAGACAACGGGTGCGCCTTTTTCCCCTCTTCGATCCACCAGAACATTGACCTGATACCTTTTTGCAAAGGATTCAGTTTTCTCAGAAAGCTGTTTCCCCTCTATGTTTTCCTGACCTTTACCCCCTATGAACATGGCGATATTATCAATAATATCTTCTTTGACTTTTTCCAGATAGAGTTGAATGTCTTTACAATCCTTGAAATAATACCTTACCGGATCAATCTGCTCTGAAATAAGCTGCCCTGTTTTTGAAGCCACCAGCGCCTTTAATGCCGCGTCCATTTCCTCCCCGAGTTTATTGATTTCAAAAAGGGCTTCCTCCAGCATTTCTTCAATCGG